>JAQUMP010000431.1 GCA_028718065.1 Chitinivibrionales bacterium
GACGCGGAGAAATTGTAGAACTATTAAGAAAAGACGCGATTCCTGCTTTTGGGGCTGATGTGTTTTATAGTGGAGAAGATCATTTGGATCACCTGGTCAACAAAGAATGGCTAAAAAACGGAATAATCAAGAAAATCGAAAATAATAGAATAGATTTTGAGGATAACTATTTCGACTGTGTTATTGCAAATCAGGTTTTAGAACATGTTGAAGATATTGATAGCGTGCTTACGGAAATAAAACGTGTCTTAAAACCCAATGGATTGTTTTTTTGCCTGGTACCAACGAAAGACACTTGGTATGAAGTCCATAGCGGAATACCATTTCTCCATTGGTTTTCAACAACAAGTTCGCTGAGATACTGTTATGCCTATTGTTTGAGATTGTTGGGCTTTGGTTTACATAAAGGAGATAAAACGTCGCACAAATGGGTCAATGGATATTTAGATTATTTAGACAATTATACCTGTTTCAGGACAGAAAAAGAAATAAGAGCTTTTATAAACAAATATTTTAAAAACCAGAAGGATTACGAACCTGATTATTTAAATTTTAAATTGGCAAATTCAAAACTTGCTATTTCCAGTGGAGCCGTATTTTTCCCTTTTTTCCGCTTATTGGCCAAATTGTTTGTAAAGAAATACGCAGGGTTGGTTTTTAGTGCTACAAAATAATTATCGGCTAAAGACACCATTGAAGAGGTTTTGTTGACTTTTGACATTGTCATCGTCGGCGCAAGCATTTCCGGGCTTTACGCCGGCCTTAAGCTTGCGCGACAAGGTTTACGCGTTTGTATCATCGACCGCCGGTCTAAGATCGGACTTCCCGTGCAATGCGGGGAGGCGACGGGAAACCGCAAAGAACTGGCACGGTTCGTTGAGGTCGATGAATCCTGGATTGCGAGGGACGTAACCGGACTAACGCTTCATGTAAACGAAGAACTTGTTATTTCAAGGCAGGTTCCCGATGCCGGCGTTGTTTTGCATCGTGATCGTTTTGAGCAAACCCTGGCCCAAAAGGCCCAAGCCGCGGGAGCGCAAATTAAACTTTTAAGGACGGTAACAGAATTAAAAAAAGATGGCGAAAAAATAACCGGCATTATACTTGACAATAGCGAAGCAATTGAAGGCCGATACATTATTGGGGCCGACGGGGCCGAAAGCCGGGTGGGACAATGGACGGGAATTGTTAAACCGCTTGCACTGCATGATGCGGCCAGCGCCATTCAGTACCGAATCCAAAGCACTTTTTGTAATGATGGCAACCTTCATTTTTTTGTTGGGTCCCAGATTATTCCCCAAGGATATATCTGGGTATTTCCTAAGTCTGCTGATACCATTTCGGTAGGCGCGGTAATTTATGGGTGCCCGAAAACGGCGAAAAAAGCATCTCACTACCTTGACAATTTCATCAATATAAATCTGCCCAATGCAGCGCGGAATTGCCTGATAACCGGCAGCATTCCTTTATCGGTTTGTCCACGCAATTTAGCTTTTGAAAACGTGCTAATAATAGGCGATGCGGCCCGGCAGGTAAATCCGCTTACTGCGGGCGGGATCATGAATTCGCTTGAGGCATCCGATCTTGCGGTTAAAACCCTTTTGGCATCTTTAAAAACCGGAAGAACACTTGCAAAATATTCGCGTGGCTGGTCGCGCACGCAACGCAGGCAGCAAAAGGCTTTCGGCCTATTTAAAGAGGTTTTTTTGGGACTTTCTGACCACGAATTAGCCGATCTTGCTAAAAAAGCGCAACGAGCATTTCGTGTAAACGTCGATAGATCGCAACCATTTATATTACCTATTTGGCCCGTCCTAATGCTTTTGTGGTTTTGCTTTCCAAAAGTATTCAAGCACCGGCGAATTTTGTGGCAGTAATGCGATAGTTCTGAATAAACTAACATGAAAATATCCATTATCATTCCCGTTTACAACGAAGCCGCGACGATTGCGCATCTTGTTAACAACGTAACGACGGCGCCGCTCGGAGAAAAAAACGAACGGGAAATTATTATTGTGGATGATTTTTCCACCGATGGCACTCGGGATATTTTAAAACAGCTAAAAAGCAATATCTGCAAAACGGTTTTGCAGGAAAAAAACAGAGGCAAGGGAGCGGCTTTACGTGCGGGATTTAAAGAAGCTACCGGCGAAATAATTATTATCCAGGACGCCGACCTTGAATACGATCCTCAGGAATACCCGAAATTACTAAAGCCCATCCTGGATAACGACGCCGACGTAGTTTACGGCTCGCGCTTTACCGGCAACGAAGAACACCGGGTGCTTTACTTTTGGCATAGCGTTGCGAACGCATTGCTTACTTTTTTTTCCAACATGTTCTCGGACATCAACCTTACCGACATGGAAACGTGTTATAAGATATTTAAACGGGATTTACTCAAAAATATTAACCTAAAAGAAAACCGCTTTGGGATTGAGCCCGAAATTACCGCTAAATTTTCTTCGCTGGCGCGCAAGAAAAACATAAGAATTTATGAGGTGGGGATTTCTTATAAGGGAAGAACGTACGAGGAAGGGAAAAAGATTAAACTTAAAGACGCGCTCCGGGCATTTTATTGCATCTTAAAATATAACGATTCAAAATTTGCCGTATTTGCTAAATATATTCTTTCGGGAATATGCATTTTACTGATCCTGCTTTTTTGCTCTTGGGGATTTCATTTGGCCTTTTAGACCACCGGCTAAATATAGTCCAACCATTCCGCTTCCAGCATTACCTTCCTGTAAAAACCACTCTCTTTCATTTTTTTCCACTCGTTTTCCGTATAAACGAGAAGATCGGCCGCAATCGGCAGCGCGGTAGTATCGATGATGGCGGACCGTTTTTCAAAAGGAAGATTGGAACTGCTCACGATCATGATAATATCAATATCGCTGCCCACGCCCCAATCGTCACGCGCATAGGAACCGAAAAAACCGATTTTAATGATTTCGGCATTTTGTGCTTTTAGCCTGGTTGCCCAATTTTGGAGAGCGGAAATAACCGATGGCCTATCCGGCCATTTGAGCACGCACGAATTCAATGATCTCACCGGCATAATCGATCATCTCCTTGCTTTGTAAAGACCCAAAATGCTCAAATGGAGCGCCTTCGGGATGACCATTGGGATAGCGCGAGGGAATATAAGCGCCGTCAAGCACACGCCCTTTTTCGATTAGATCCTGAGGGATGTTAAAATCGGGCCCCAGATCGCTTAACAATTTAGCAATCATGTGGCCCCAAGCTTCCTGACCGTTTTTAAGATGGAGCGACTTTACCGCTTTTTCAGCCGCCTGTTGCGCTGCAAAACACGCCCATTCATGGCGTTTGGCAACTTGACTCTCTTTTGCTTGCTCAAGATCGCGCAACGCCTGGTTCAACCAATCAAGATATCGATTCGGCATAGTGGTTATTAATATATAATTAAAATTTATTAATTATTAACAAAATAAAATTACTACTTGCCAATCGCCTCCCAATCGGCTTTAATCATAATCTCCACCAATTTATTGAACGTTACCTCCGGCTTCCATCCCAACTCATTTTTCGCCTTGGACGGATCGCCGAGCAGTAAATCAACCTCAGTCGGCCGGTAAAATTCAGGGTCGATCCTCACGACAACCTTTCCCGTTTTAGAATCTTTACCTACCTCTTTTTCGGCCTTGCCTTCCCAAACAATCGACACATCAAGACAGGCAAAGGATTTTTCCACAAATTCCCGCACGGCATGGGTTTCGCCCGTGGCGATGACGTAATCATCCGGCGTGTCCTTTTGCAGCATCAGCCACATGGCTTTTACATAATCCGGCGCATAACCCCAATCGCGCTTGGCATCAAGATTCCCTACGTAAAGGCACTCTTTTTTTCCAG
>JAQUMP010000432.1 GCA_028718065.1 Chitinivibrionales bacterium
CGGTGACTGCCGCTGGACGCCCGACCTGCTTTCCAGCAATTGGTTCATGGCCGAAACGGGCAAGCAGCCGCCTTCATATCTGGAAAGTCAAATCGGCAACTCCGGCGGCGGGTTTGACCGTCTGCGCTTTGTGTTTCCGGAAAAAAAACAATCGGGATTGCGGCGCGAGGATATTTCCACCGAACTACTGCTTAACAAAAGAAAAAACGACTCGCGGCCAAAATTAAAAATCGACATTCCCTGGTACGGCGGCGGCATGTCGTTCGGCTCCACCAATATCCGGGCCCAGCTTGCTAAAGTGCGCGCCGCCAAAGCGTGGAACACCTTTAGTTGCACGGGCGAAGGCGGCTACCCGGAACGCTTTATTCCCTATAAAGACAACATGATTACCCAGGTCGCCACGGGCCTTTTCGGCGTGCGCGAAGAGACCATCCAGCGCGCGCCCATCGTTGAGTTTAAATATGCCCAGGGCGCCAAACCCGGTTTGGGCGGTCATTTGCTGGGCGGTAAAAATACGCCCGCGGTTGCGGCCATGCGCGAAGCCGTGGTGGGAACATCGCTATTTTCGCCCTTTCCGTTCCATAGCGTTTATTCGATCGAAGACCACAAAAAACACCTTGACTGGATCGCGCATGTCAACCGCAAAGCGCTGCTCTCCGCCAAAGTTTCCACGCCCAACGATGTGGAAATGGTCGCGGTCGGCTCTTATTGCGCGGGCGCGCACATCGTGCACATGGACGGAAGTTACGGCGGCACGGGCGCCGCGCCCAATATCGCCAAGAAAAATATCGCCATGCCTATTGAGTACGCCATCAGCAACGTGCACCAATTTCTGGTCAGCGAAGGCGTGCGCGACGAAATTACCCTGATCGTAAGCGGCGGCATCCGCAATCCCTGGGACATTGCCAAGGCAATCGCCATGGGCGCCGATGGCATCGTGATCGGCACGGCCGAAATGGTCGCGCTGGGCTGCATCCGCTGCGGCTGCTGCGAGAGCGGACGCGGCTGCGCACGCGGCATTTGCACCACGGACCCGGAATTATTGCAGTTGCTCACGGTTGAGTGGTGCACACAGCGCTTGGTAAATCTGCACCATGCTTTTCGGGAGTGTCTGGTCGATATTCTTTTCCGTCTGGGCGTTGAGTCGGTTGCGGCCTTGCGGGGCAGGACGGATTTACTTATGCATCTTGATTATGAGAATAAGAAGGAAAACTAAAAAATTAAAATGCCGTTTATAACCTCACCCCTTAACCCCGGCCTTCGGCCACCCCTTTTCCCCTCTCCGAATCGGAGAGGGGCCAGGGGTGAGGTCAAAAATAGTAAGTTAGTAAAATGAGCACTCTTACCACAAAATCATTAGACCGCGCACTTGCCTTGATCCGCAGTCGTGAAAGCCTGCGCCCTTCCGGCGAGCTCTCTTTTAAATCGCCCGAAGCCGAAGGCGGGTGCGGCGTCACGGGCTTTGCCTGCACAATACCGGTCCGTGGCCGAAATATTTACGAACCCAGCATTCAGATGCGCAATCGCGGCAACGGCAAAGGCGGCGGCATTGCCGCCTGCGGCTTAGTCCCGGAGGATTTCGGCGTAAGTCGCTCCGTGCTGGACGAAGATTACCTGCTGCAAGTTGCGCTTTTGGACCCTGCCGTTCGCGGCGATGTGGAAAAAGAGTTTATTGACCCCTTTTTTACAATCGATCAGGGCGGCATTATCCCCACCGTCGATGATTTCCGCGATGTGCCTCTTTTAGAACAAAAACCGCCCGACGTGGCCCGCTACTTTGTGCGGGTCAAACCGCAGGCGCTGGACAAGTTTGCAAGCGAGAACAAGCTTACCAGTCTTGGCGACCGCGAAATCGAAGACGAGTTCGTCTACCGCAATTCCTACCGGCTCAACAGTAAATATTACGCCTCGCTCGGCGAAAAAAAGGCCTTTGTGCTTTCGCATGCCCGCAACCTTCTTATCCTTAAAATCGTGGGATTTGCCGAAGCCGTGGTGCAGTATTACCGCATGGAAAACTCGCGCGCGCACGTGTGGATTGCGCACCAGCGCTACCCTACCCGCGGCCGCGTCTGGCATCCGGGCGGCTGTCATCCGTTTATCGGCATGAACGAAGCGCTGGTGCATAACGGCGACTTTGCCAATTATCATTCTGTGTGCGAATACTTAGCTCAGCGCAATTTGTTTCCGCAATTCCTAACGGACACCGAAGCCTCGATCATGCTGTTCGACCTCATGAACCGGGTCTACCAATATCCTATTGAATATATTATCGAATCCTTAGCGCCCACCACGGAGCTCGATTTCGACCGCCTTGCGCCGGAAAAGCAGCGCATCTACCAGCAGATCCAGGCGGCGCAGATCCACGCTTCGCCCGACGGCCCCTGGTTTTTTATTATCGCGCGCAACCTGGGCAAAAATGGTTTTCAACTCATGGGCATAACCGATACCGCCATGCTGCGCCCGCAGGTCTTTGCTTTGCAAGACGGGAAAGTATCCATCGGGCTGATTTGCTCCGAAAAACAGGCCATCGACGCCACGCTTGCCAATTTAGCGGCTGAGGACAGCCGCTTTACGCCCATCGCCGATATGTATTGGAATGCCCGCGGCGGCTCATCCACCGACGGCGGCGCATTTTTGCTGACGGTTTCCCCAAGCGGCAACGGGTACAGCGGCTCGCAACCGGAGTACAAACTTAACATTGCCAACAAATTCGGCGACCCGGTAACAACGCGGGCGGGACAGGCGCATTGCGATTTGTCAATAGCCATCACTTCACCGGCCGATACGAGCGCGGATACCGCGCACATCGGCCGCACGATTCAAGAAAATAATCCGCAGGTTTTATACGGATATATTCGTGAAGCAATGCCGCAAATGGACTACAATCGTTTGCGTTGGGTAATAAATGCAATCGCCGATCAAACCGCGACGGCCGCGCCCGCATTCGGGATCGAAGCGCTGACGCTTCTTATCGACCGCCGCTACCCTGCCGGCACGAAAAAACGCAGTTCGGTGATTACCATTTGTCGCCTTGGCCTGGAAAAAATCTTTAGCGCTCAGCCCTTGTTCGGCGCCGAAAGCACTAGTGCTTTTCGCAGAATTACCTGGGAGAGCCGCAAAACTTTGCGCGCACCGCAGAATGCCGAAACGACCTTACTTATCGATGCGCGCGGCTTTCAACCCGAAGGCAGCGATTGCGACGCCTATCTGGCGGTCGATGCGTTTCATCTGGGATGGCGTAAAATCATTCATTACAATTCGCGCGGGACGCGCTTCCATGCCGCCGGCTTCGGCCCCGCCACCGACGGCCTGCGCATTGACTGCTACGACAATCCCGGTGATTATCTGGGCTCCGGCATCGACGGCCTGGAAGTTTACGTTCACGGCAATGCCCAGGACCAGCTCTGCCAGATTTCCAAACGCGGCAAAGTTGCGATTTTCGGCGATGTGGGCCAGACCTTTTTATACGGCGCCAAAGGCGGCGACATTTTTGTTCTGGGTAATGCCGCCGGCCGCCCCATGATTAACGCCGTGGGCAGGCCCAAAGTGGTCATCAACGGGACGGCGCTGGATTTTCTGGCCGAATCCTTCATGGCGGGCGACCCGCTCAACAACGGCGGCTTCGCGATTGTCAACGGCTTGCGGATCGAGGACGACGGCGCCATCACGCCGCTGGCGCTGCCCTATCCCGGCAGCAACCTGCTTTCACTGGCCTCCGGCGGGGCGATTTACGTGCGCGATCCGCAGCGCACGCTCGTACCCGAGCAGCTTAACGGCGGCATGTACCGCCGGTTTACTAATGATGACTGGAAACTTATTTTACCCTATTTGCAGGAAAATGAACGCTTGTTCGATATTCAAAT
>JAQUMP010000433.1 GCA_028718065.1 Chitinivibrionales bacterium
TGGAGTTTTAAGCATGCCCTTCCATTTGTAAATAAAAAAGCCGCCCTGCCGCCGCTGGGGCTTTTAACCATCGCGCCGCTGCTGCCCGCCGCATGGGAGAAGCGTCTGGTGGATTGCAATGTGGCGGCGCTTAAAGACAAAGACCTTGCCTGGGCCGATTATGTGCTGGTGAGCGGCATGATCGTGCAAAAAAAAGGAGCCCTGGATGTTATCAGCCGGGCCAAGGCCATGGGGAAATTCGTGATTGCCGGCGGGCCGCTCTTTACAAATGCGTGGCAGGAATTTACCAAGGTCGACTGCTTTGTTTTAAACGAAGGCGAGGTCTCGATTCCGCTCTTTTTAAAGGACCTTGCGGCCGGCGTCTTAAAGCGGGTGTATACATCCTCGGAAAAACCCGAGATTGCCTTGAGCCCGATACCGGATTGGTCGTTGATCCGCTTAAAGGATTACGCCACCATGGCCATCCAGGTTTCGCGCGGGTGCCCCTTTAACTGTGAGTTCTGCGATATCATCGTTTTTAACGGCCGAGTGCCGCGGGTAAAGCAACCCGAGCGGGTCATCGCCGAATTTAATGCCTTGTACAATGCCGGTTGGCGGGGGGCGCTGTTTGTGGTCGATGATAATTTTATCGGCAACAAATCAAAGGTGACCGCAATATTAAAAGAAATTGGGTTCTGGCTAAAGGCCAAAAAGCGGCCCTTTACCCTTTTTACTGAGGCCTCCATTAATTTGGCGGACGATCCGGAAATAATGTATCTGATGCAGGAGGCCAATTTTAATACGGTTTTTGTGGGTATCGAAACGCCGGACGAAGAGGGCCTGAAAGGCTGCGGAAAATTCCAGAACACCAAAAAAGACCTCACCGAAAAAGTAAAGATCCTTCAGCGCAACGGCTTGCAGGTGCAGGCCGGGTTTATCGTGGGGTTTGACACCGACAATGCCAAAACATTCGAAAACATGATCGCCTTTATCCAAAAGAGCGGCATTGTTACGGCCATGGTCGGCCTGCTTTCCGCCCTGCCGGAAACGGCGCTTTACAAACGGCTGGCGGACACGGGCCGGATCCTGCGGATTCCATCGGGAAACAACACCGATTTTACGCTTAATTTTATTCCTAAGATGAATGCCGAGGTCCTGATCGACGGTTATAAAAAAGTTTTAAGCACCATTTTTGCCCCGAAAGTTTACAACAAGCGAATTATCGTCATGTTAAAGGAGTACCGCAAATTCGCCAAGGACGCCAAAGTTACCTTCTGGATAAAGCTGCGCGTGCTCACACATGCCTTCTGGAAACTGGGAGTTCGTGAAAAAGGCCGGACCCATTTCTGGAAACTATGCCTGTGGACGGCCGTCAAGCGTCCCGCGCTCATGTCCGAGGCGCTCACCCTGGCGATTTATGGCTTCCATTGCCGCCGCGTGCTGATAAAGACGATTAATTAATCGGAAGAATTTTTGAAATTCGCCTGCTGCCCCAGGACATTGTTGCCATATACAATCCTTGGGTGAGGGCAATCTGTGGCTTGATAGAATATAATCCTGCCTGAGTATTGTTTTTTGAAAAGGTAAAAAGTTCCTTCCCCGATAAATCGTAAATCTTAATGGTAAAGCTGCTCGCTTGATTAAGACCCACCCTTAAAATTGAACTGTTGGAATTTGCACATGTGCTTAGGCCAAAGCTTACGCTTTGCGCCTTGCTGCTTTTTATTAGCAAATGATCAACCATGCCCGCAGAAAGCGTAATGCGAATGGTATCCATAAAATTTTGCAGATCATGTATATGGCGGGCGGTAATAAGCGCCGAAGCAAGGATTTTAACGCCGGAAAAAGTTACCTTGTCACCGATGTAGGAGGAGAGCTTGCCCGCCGAGGTATCGTTTATGCTCCAGGTAATCCGATATTTGAGCGAGTCAGTATTTTCGTAAAAAGGCAGCCAATTATTCCCAGAATCAAAAATTTTGGCGGTTAGCGGGAATGCATACCCTGTCGCAATAGTTGTATCCCCCGGTAATGGTTTATTGTTGCTATTCGGTACGCCCTCATGCGGATATAAAACAAGCTTATTAGGAGCGCCCGGCGCGGTTTGAAGAATTAATGTGTCGCGATAGACTCTACCGGATGCTGCATCGTTTAAGACGCCAACAATTTTCACTTGAACATTGGCCCGCGTGGGCGACCATTTTGTAGCGGCGCCGATGGTATTGGACAAGGCCGGATTTGCTGCGCTTGTGTCAATTAGCATCCATTGGATTTGGGAATCATAATCACGGCGAACGCTACCAATGTTGTCGGTCACGGTGGCCGAGCAATATGCCGTATCGCCGACGTTGATTACATCGCTTGGTTGGATGGTTAAAGAAAAAGAAAGAAGCGGAGGAATGGATTGGGCCTGGGTCAATAAGGCAAATATGAATGGGAAAATTAAAATATTTATTTTCATATTTTCTTAGGGCAAATAGGTAAATTTAGTTTTTAAAGTCTTAATAATTTTTCCCTCAGCATCCGCGGAATTTACGGCCACAATATAGAGCCCCGGCGAAACGTCTTTTGCAGCAAGATTAAAAACAAAAATCCCCTGCAACGGATTCAACGGACTATCCAAGATTATTTTTCCCGACAAAGAACAGATCCGGCAATGCGAGACGGTTTGCTGCTTTAGGCCGGATTGATAATTTATAAGCAACTGCCCGGTTCTTGAGACGACGGTTAAATGCATTGCCGGAACACAATCCTCTTTATCCTGCTTTAATACACCGACAGCCGGAATTGACACAACCACAGAATCCGTGAATTTATTATTGTGGTCGATTGCTACAATTCTGGTGTAGCCGGTTTTGCCTGTACGGGTAATTACACCCTCGCCCAAAGCCGCAGTGCCGCTTATTACGGTAGCAATGCTGGAGTCACGCACGGTCCAATCTGTAGGATTTGAAATCCCCACCCATTGCCCATATTTATCACGGAGAACAGCGTAAACAGGAGCATTCGTCTTGCCCGGAGGTAAGACAACCGTATCGACCGGATTATCCTTCCATAAACTCACGTTCAAATCGGGACTGGCTTCGATTGACATATGATTAGGCTGGCAGGGCGATGTATGTACCTCCTCTGAAGCCGATTCGGTATTTCCGGTAATCGTATCGGTGATCGAAACGGTAATTGTTGCCATAACATAAGCGCGCGTAGGCGCCCAACGCATGCTCGATCCCGTAACGGAGCCATCGGCGCCTGCTCCAATAAGTGGAGGGTTTTTCCCGCTCGTGTCGGTCAAGTGCCAAATGAACTTGCTGGAATAGCCAGGCAAAGCATGGCCTAAATCATCATAGGCGGTAGCGGTATTTTGCAACGTATCGCAACAATTGGCCGCACCACCCAGTTGTGTGCTGAGATGCAATGAATCTATTGGTGAATCGGCCCAAAGCATGTTGGTGACAATTTTTAAATCCGATCCATTGCTCTGGCGTTCGCAGTAGAAAAGGTCAAACCAGTATTTTCCCCCTACCCGCATGCCAAGGGCGGGGGCTATGTCGTCTAAACCAATTGTGTCGGCAATGGCGCCGTGCGTTCCGCCAAGATCCATAATTATTTTTCCATTTATAAAAACCCAAATATCGTCGTCCCCTTCAATGATGCATTTGTGACCTGACAAATAGGTGAATTGTTTATGCATTTCCATTGTAAAGGAGAAATTGGCCGGGCCGGGATGCAGTTGGGGCGTGCCGGGATAAGTGAAGGGAATATTATAAATTGATTGCGCTGCAACATGTCTTTCCGGCCCAAAACCGCGGCTGTCAATCGGTAAAAAAGGTCCTGTCTTGCTTCCGGTATTTAAATCCGGCCTAAGGTCGTGCTGGAG
>JAQUMP010000434.1 GCA_028718065.1 Chitinivibrionales bacterium
TTTATAATACCATTAATTCTATTGCGGGAAAAGAATATATTTTCCTGAAGCGCTTACCCTCATCCCAACCTTCTCCCGCTTACCGGAGAAGGTGTCGAGCGGAAGCGAGACGGATGAGGGCATTTTTGGACTTTACCGGCAACAAATTATTCCTGGCGCCCATGGCGGGGATTTCCGAAACGGTTTTCCGCTCCCTTTGTAAACAATGCGGGGCCGATGTTGTAATGTCGGAAATGGTGAGCGCCGAAGGCGTCCTGCACAACGCCAAAAACACCACTAGTTTGCTCTATTTTTCGCCCGCGGAACGCCCGTTCGGCGTTCAACTTTTCGGCTCGAACCCCACGTCACTGGCCGAAGCGGCGAAGGTAGTCGCGGAGACGGCGCAACCCGATTTTATCGATTTAAACAGCGGCTGCCCGGTGCCGAAAGTAATCAGGAAAAACGGCGGGGCGGCGCTTCTGCGTGACGAAAAACTGTTTGAAGCCTGTGTTACAGCAATGGTTGCCGCCGTATCCATCCCCATTACCGTAAAAATCCGCAGCGGCTGGAACGAACACGAATGGACCGATACCCGTTTTGCCGCGATCGCCGCCAACGCCGGCGCCGCGGCCGTTATCGTGCACCCCCGCAGCAAAACCATGGCATTTTCAGGTCATTCTTACTGGGAGAGAATCGCTATTGTAAAGCATACCGTATCGATTCCGGTTATCGGCAACGGCGACATTTTAACCCCGCAGGACGCGCAGGCCATGGTGCGGCAAACCGGTTGCGACTCGATCATGATCGGCCGCGCCGCTCTGGGCAACCCCTGGGTTTTTATGAGCATTAGTAACTATTTTGCGGGCAAGGAACCCCTTTGGGTTTCCAATGAGCAGCGCTATCAAACCATTCTCGCCCACTTACACGCCTACGGCGAGCGCTATGGCGAAAAAAAAACGGCCAATGCGCTCAAACCGATGATGGCGTGGTATATTAAGCAGGTTCCAGGCGCCTCCGGCGCGCGGGCGCGGATTTTTAAGGCCAGGAGCACGGGCGAAATCAGGGAGGTTCTTAAAACTGTTTTTGACAAGGGATAATTTTTAAAACTATTTTGGAGTTATCATGGAACAAAAAGCCCTGCATGAGTTGCTTAAACAACTCCACGACCAAAAGCTTACGGTTGCGGAAGCGGCCAATCAGCTTAAATCCTTCGCCTTTGAAGACATGGGTTTTGCCAAGGTCGACCATCATCGCGCCCTGCGCAAGGGATATCCCGAAATTATCTTTTGTCAAAATAAGGCGCCCGACCATATCATCAAGATCGTCCGCCATCAAATCGAGCACGGCGAAACCGTTTTCGGCACCCGCGCGCAAGCCGATATTCTATTAAGATTGCAGCAGGAAATCGAAGGCGTCGAGGTGAACGCGCTGGCGCGCTGCTTCTGGAAAAAATCGGCGCACTGGCACGCCAAAACCGCCGTCAAGGGGACCATTGTAATTGCCTCGGCCGGCACGGCCGACGCGCCCGTTTCCGAAGAGGCGCGCTGCACCGTGGAAATTCTGGGCCACCCCTGCAAGGCAATTAACGACGTGGGCGTCGCCGGAATTCATCGCCTTTTTTCGCACCGGGAAGATTTTGACAAAGCGGCAGTGGTTATCGCCATTGCCGGCATGGAGGGCGCTTTGCCGTCGGTGATTGCGGGCTTGGTGGCCTGCCCCGTTATCGGCGTGCCCACGAGCGTGGGTTACGGTTCGCATTTAAACGGCATGGTACCGCTGTTCGCCATGCTCAATTCCTGCGCTTCGGGCTTGACGGTTGTTAATATCGACAACGGCTTTGGCGCGGGTTTTGCCGCGGCGCTTATGAATACCCTGCCGGGGAAATAGAGGGGTCTTGGTTGTCCCGCATCGATTAAACGCCAGATAGCTTCAGGCTTCAATACAATATCCGCCAGATCAGAATATATTCCTTAATAAACTACACTCGCTTGTTATGCGGTGATTTTTTCTTTGAGGCGGCCATTGGCATATTTATGCAAGACGCTTGACATTAAGGTTTGATATGGTATTCCGTCTTGAATTGCCAAAACTTGAAGTTCCGTGAGGTCTTTTCCGGAAATTCTAATATTTACCCTTTTATCTTTTTTAATAGTATTTCGAGCAGCAGTACGAAGCCTCGAAAGAAGCGCGGCACTGTTTCGAGCCGGTTTTAATTCACCTTTTTCAAATGCATCTAATATTTCTTGTTCTTCGTGGTCAAGTTTGCTTTTCATTTTTTGTCTCCCAGATACTTTTTGGTATATTTGCGACTTGGAAATATTGTTTTCAGATCAATTCCTTTTTCCCGAAGCTCAAAAGGAACCAAGTATACATATCCATCTACATTTATAATCATAATTTTCTGGCCGGGATATCTTGTTTGGTTTGGGTGGTCAACGATCGTAAGAACGTGATCTGTATTGATGCGCAATACCACATCTTCAAAACATATGCCTCGGTTTTTCTTAAGCCATTCGTTTTTTTCAGGATTCCAGGAAATGAATTCCATGGTTAAAATATATCTAATTGTGTGCCTTTCGGCAACAGTTTATTTGTTGTTATCCCACCGAAAAACATTTTTTAAAATATTATTAAAAAACTTTGATTATATTATTAAATAGGAGCCATTTTTTCCAACAAAATTATAAAGGAGTTGCGTCATTATGTTTGCACCTAACGGATTTACGGCCAAAACCAAACCCTGGGAAAAAACAATCGTAATTGCCATGTTTTGTGCAGTCGGTTTATTCACTTTGGGGAGCCAGGCCAATACAACGTACGTGGCTATCACGACCGCCAGCAATGGCCCAAAGTTCACTCCGGACAGTGTTCATATACATGTAGGCGATTATGTGACCTGGACAAAACAACCCAGTGCGAGTTACTCGCTCCAGACGCTTAAAGCCGGAAACCCGCCTTGTACACAACAAGATGTTGCAACCGGAAGCTCAATTGAACTCATACCCAATACAATTTGTTCCTGGGGTTCGCTTGAGATGGGCCCTAACAGCAATACCTATACCGCATATTTTACCATCGTGGCTAACTATATTTATATCGATCACCGCTCGGGGTGCAATTGGGGCTACGTTTTTGTAAGCGCCGCATCATCGGTCCTCCCTTCCGCCGCGGGAAACTCAAAGTCCGTTAATACGTTAAATTTTGCACTTGGTAAAGACGCGCTGACCGTTACTGTCGATTTTAAAGGCCCCAGCCAACTGGAAATTGTCAATCTTAACGGCGCGGTTGTAATGCGGTTTAACGCTGCGCATGAATCAACCTACCGGATCGACAGAAAATCGCTTGCTGCCGGGCTCTATATGCTCCGGGCGACCGATGCGAATGGCGTCAAGGCCGCAAAACTGCTTACGTGGTATTAATTCTATAATTTAAAATAAGGAGCGGTGTTGTAATGTTCGCATTAGAAAATAATCCGGCAAGAGGCAAATGTCTTGGCAGTCGATGGGTAAAATCAAGTTTGTTTGCCCTGCTTTTGACCTTCGCCCTTTCCGCTCCCGAAAGTCAGGCAGCTTCCTCCGTTACCGTGCACCTTACCGGGATTTCCACGGGCACTACCGTTTTCACTCCGGAAAGCGCCTATGTTGATGTTGGCGGAACGGTAACCTGGACCGAAGATGCAAGCGGTTATTCACTCCAGACCGTTCTACCCGGGCAACAGCTATGCCAGGACCGGGACAATGCAGCCGGAATAATTACTTCCTGGGGCCAGCTTGAGACCGGCTCAATCGGTACCTATAGCGCTACATTCCCCACCGCAGGCACTATCACGTATTTAAACCATCATCAACCCTGCACCT
>JAQUMP010000435.1 GCA_028718065.1 Chitinivibrionales bacterium
CGGGCGAATTGCGCCAGCTCGCCTTCCCAATGGCCGGTTTGCTCAAGCAATGCATCGATCTCCTCCGGTACGCCTTGGGTGCGCAGCAAAATATGGATGCGTTGACCAAGCGCTTCGGCGGATTTCCAGCCGTAAAAACTTTCCGCGCCCTTGTTCCAAAAACGGATTACGCCGCCCGGTTCGCGCACGATCAACGCCTCGTGGGAATGGTCCATGAGCTCGGCCTGGTTGCGAAGTTGCACCTCGCCCTGTTGGCGCGCTACGTCGGCTTTCCCCAGGGCGCCGGCGGTCCACTAGATAAGGGCCGAAAAAAGAAAAATAGTTATGAGCGCAAACAGGACCGTGTCCAACCGCTCGCTGTAAATTTTTTGTTTTACACCCTCTTCGCAAAGCCAACCTAAAATAAGCGGTCCAACCAGGATTGCGGGCAAGAGGCGTCGCGCAAGTTTTGCGCCGATATGGGGCGCCGTCAGCACGCCTATAAAACCTTCGGGCCGGGCGGTAAGAAGTCCGAGCGCCAATATAATGAATGCGATCGCCGTTGGCAGGGCCAGGCTGGTATAGGCGAATATACTGTACAATTCCCGGTCGCCATAAAGGTAACCCGTCAGGGCGACCAGTCCGATAGCGCCGGTCGCGAGCGAGCATATCTGACCTGTCAATTTGTCGAACAGATTGTCGGATTCTATTACAAGGATGGCAATGGCGGCGCCAATAATGCCCAGTGCCGTGGCCGGGGCCATCCGGCCCGCGAAGGCGGTTTGCGCGTTGCCTGGATCGCGAAATAATATTTGATCGATCCCCAACTGCCCCCCGGTCAGGTATTCTATTATCGAAAGCACGGCCACCGCGCCGGCGATTGTCGCACACGTCAAGCGAAACCCGCGGTTGCGGCGAAAGCCAAGCGCCGCGCCTAATAAAACAAAGCAGAGCGCCGTATTGGCCTTCATGGTCGCCAACCCCGGCAGAATGCTTTTAAGGTCCTCCACACCGGAGAGCCAGCCCAAAAGAACGAGAATTCCCGTGATGCATATTAAAGCTCCTGCAATGGGCGGGACCCATTGCAGGTCGATCTTTACCGGTGCGGCATGCACAGCGGCCGTATCGCGCCGCACTTGCAGCACGCGCTGCATTTCATTAAAAATCACCCGGGCGCGCGTGGGATCGATCAGTTCCACCTGCTGTTTGAGCCCGGCATAGGCGGCGTTTAATTCTTGGGTACGAGTATCAACAAGATTTTCAAGGTTGCCGCGGATATGGCGGTAGCGTCCGGCCACGGCGCTCATGAGCAGGCCCATGGCAATAAAGAGGACCAACCCTACGGCTTCCATCGAACTTGTAATACCGAATCCGATGGGTGCCAGAAGCCAATAATCCGCAGCAAGGCTTGCGCAGGCGGTTGCTAAGACTCCGGGCCAGAACCCAGCCACAACCGCAACCAGCATCACGGGCGGATAGAATGTTACATACGTGGGCAAACCGGGCCCTACCCATTGCGTGAGCGCTAAGCGCACCAATAGTCCCGCGATTACCGCGACCGGCGCGAGGGCGAATCGAACGGAGGTGCGTTGCCAGAAGTTCATAGAGGGGTGCTCAAAAATCCAATTTAAACCGGGGCGGCTGGCCGCACTGAGCGGCCAGTTCGTTGATTTGCTTTTTTAATTCCACCATGCGCATCTCGCGGTCGACCATGGCGCGGTTAAAGCGCTCCAACTCTTTGTTTTTGCGCTGCAGCTCTTCAGAGTTCTTTAATATTTGTTCCTCGGCGTTTTTGCGGTCCGAAATGTCAACAAACGATCCGAGCAGCGCGGGGCTGCCGTTAAAAGTTATCGGTCGCACCGACGAAAGTCCCCAGAAAGGGCTTCCGTCTTTGCGCTTGAGTTTTACTTCGTACTCCGCCACCGAGCCGTTTTCCTTAAGAACGGCAAGGAGGCGGTCGCGGTCTTCCGGACTCCAATAGATTTGAGGCGTGCTTTCGCCCAAAAGCTCATTCGCTTCGTACCCGAACTCTTTTAAATATGCCGGGTTCATATACATGAATTTTGCGTCGGGAACGCTTACCACGCCGATTCCCACCGGCGCGGTTTCGGCAATGGCTTTAAAGCGCTCTTCGCTCTCCCGCAGCGCATTCTCGGCCTGTTTACGTTCGGTGATGTCCTGCACCAGCGAGAGCGTGAAGGCCATTTTTCCTTCGGGGTCGGTGAGCGCGGTATTATACCAGGTGCATTCTATTACCGCGCCGGACTTGGTGCAGTTGCGGTTGGAAGAGACCACCACGGCCTCTTTGCCGGAAGAGAGCCGCTGCATGGTGTTGTTAACAATAGGAATGTCGGCCTCGTAAATTATGTTCAGCGCATCTATGCGCTTGCCCAGCGTTTCCGCCGCGCTCCAGCCGAAAAGACGCTCGGCCTGTTTGGACCATTGCACAACGACAAAATCGGCGTCCCATTCCACCACGGCCAGCGGGGAATTCCGGGCATGGAACCGCAGGCGCTGTTCGCTCTCGCGCAGGGCCTCTTCGGCCCGTTTGCGTTCGGTAATATCCCGCCCGTAAATGTTTACATATCCGGCGTCGCTTACCGGAACGCTCTCAAAGGAATAAATACGGCCTTCGCATTCAATTTCAATAATTTTTGCCGAGCCGCTTGTAAACGTTTCGGTGATTTGTTTGCACCACGGTTCGGGAATCGTTCCGCCCGCAGCGCAGCCCCACATTTTCAGGAGCGGCGCGGCGGCGTCATTGGCGTAAAGAACGTTGCACGCCGGGCTCAGGCGCACGATCGGGTTGGGGTTTTCGGAAGGGAATTTGGCCAGGCTGCGTATCTCTTCCTCGTTCCGTTTCCGTTCGGTTATATCGACGAATGTTATCACCACGCCCTCGATGCGCTTGTCGGCGGTGCGGTAGGGCAGCGCGCGGCGGATAAACCAGCGCTCGCCGCACGCCACTTCGCGCGCCACGGGCGTGAGTTTGTCAAGCACCTCTCTGGCGTCGGCCAGGAGTTCCGGGCCGATGTTCTCCTGCGTAAATTCGGTAAAGGGCCGGCCGATATCGGCCGCAATAAAGCGCACGAGCTGCGTCATGGCGGGCGTAAAGCGCTTGATGCGCAGGTCATCGTCCAGAAAGAGCGTGGGAATATCGGTTGACGAAAAGAAATTGCTCAGGTCGTTGTTGGTGGTTTCCTGCTCCTCGATTTTGTCCTGGAGCCGGGTGTTTACCGTTACCAGTTCCTCGTTGAGCGACTGCAGCTCCTCGCGCGAGGTTTCCAGTTCCTCGTTGGCGGCCTGCAGCTCCTCGTTGGAGGAGTGCATCTCTTCGTTTAGGCTCTTGAGCTGCTCGATATGGGACTGTAATTCGTTTTTGGTGGCCGCCAGTTCGCCTTCGAGCTGCCGGATTACCGGTTCGTCGGCGCCGGCGGCTTCGGCGGTTACGGCGATGGAACGCGGCCCGTTTTTTTCTTCCTCAAACGATACGGAATAGAGGTCTTCCTGGTCGATGGCCCTTGCAAGGGGCGTTACCTCAATGATCACCGAATGGGCGATTTTTCCATTGTCGGTAATGCGTGTCCGTAAAGCGCTGCATTTGTTTTCGTGGATCACGCGCGAAATCAGGCGGCGCAGGCGGCTGCGCAGTTTTTCGTCGGTGAGGTCGAGGATGTTGCGCGAGGGCGCGCCGCCCGGCTGCGCCAGATAGCGCGCCGTTGCGCCGTGGTAATAAATAATTTCGTAGCCCCGGTTTATGACCACGGCGGCGGGGGCGTATTTTTCCAGCAGCGCCTTCTGGGCGATCGATTCGGCGGCGGCGTCCTTCGGCGATGCCGCCGCCGCAAGCT
>JAQUMP010000436.1 GCA_028718065.1 Chitinivibrionales bacterium
ATTACGGCTTTGCTTGGCAAAAAGCAGGAGTTGTTTTCGGAATGTGCGAATCGTTCCTCGGAGTGCCGAAATATCTTTTCCGGCAATGCGCAAAGTTGTTCCGCTTATTTCACGGTCGTTTTCTTTAAAGCGGTCGATCGCTTCTTTGCCCAGCGTCATCATGCGGCGGTGATAATTGGCCGCAATAATGGAGCGAACCTGCGGATCGGTAGCCATCACAGGATTGGATTGCACCCATTTCCCTTTTTCTTTTTTTAAGAGGCCCCTTTTTTTTAATAGCTTTAAAGATAGTGCCGCTTGTCGCGGGGTGATTGATGGGGTCAGGGCTTTAGCAATCCATTTGGATGATTTTTTAAAGTCGGACAGCATCACGATTTCCCGTATGGCAAGATGCCACCACTCCGCCAAAACGTCGTATTGTTCTTCATGAATGCGCGAAGGCAGATGTTGGGCGCGCATGAGTAAAAGACGCGTATAAAGGCGCTCGCGTTCGGGCAGAAGCGGGGCTTGATTGAACCCAACCAGCCTGCGAAAATATTCTCGCTCTATAGCAGAGAGGCCCAGGGCGGTTGAAAATTTTTCAGCGGCCTCGTCGCTTAAGTTACGCTTGCCATCGATAACATGTTTCAGCGCCGTAGGGGATGAGTAGCCGGCCTTTTTAACAATGTACCTATTCGAGAATACGCCATCATGGGCTCTTTTATAATCAATTAGATCGCGCAAATAGAGCCGGTAATCCAAATACCGGTATATTATAGGTCTATTATTGTTGCTTGCCATAAATAGATTATACGTTGTCGCATTCGGTAAGGCAAGCTTATAATATTAAAACATGCTTTATTATAGAATACATTTGGAAGGTAATATGATGGCTGTAAAACGCGCTTTTGCGGAATCCTCATCGCAAAAACATATATTCTACCCATGAATTTTACGCCGGAACAGGAGGCGATTTTTGCGGCCCGCGGCAGCCTTAAAATAAACGCGGTGGCCGGCAGCGGCAAAACCACGACGCTCGTGGAATACGCCCGGCGCCAAAACAAGCACGCTCGCATTCTGTATATTGCTTTTAACCGCTCCGTCCGAATGCTCGCCCAAAAACGTTTCGCCGCCGCTTCGCTTGCGCACGTGGAAGTCCAGACCGCCCATTCGCTTGCTTTCCGGCATATCGTCGTGCCCTATGGCTTTAAAGTGCACAGCGGATACAAAATCGGCGAGCTCATGCAGACGCTGGATATAAAGCCTTCCGGCCGCGACGTTTCGGCGGCATTTGCCATTGCCAGCCACGTTCTAAAATTTACCACGCTGTTTTGTAACAGCACCGCGGCCAAGGTAGGGCAGCTCGATTATTGCGCCGCCGTTGTCGACGAAAAGGCCCGCGCCGCCGTGCGCCACTGGTACAATCAGATTGAGGATTTAACGCGCCGATTTTTGGCGAAGATGGACAGAAAAGAGATCGATTGCACGCATGAATTTTATCTAAAGAAATTTCAGCTTTGCAAACCGGTATTACCCTACGATTACATTCTTTTTGACGAAGGCCAGGACGCCTCGCCGGTCATGCTCGACGTTTTTTTAAATCAGGACGCAACCAAATTGATTGTGGGTGATATTCACCAACAGATTTACGGATGGCGGCATGCCACCAATGCGCTCAAACAAATTGATTTCCCGCCTTTCCCGCTCACCACCAGTTTCCGGTTTAACAATCACATCGCCGCGCTTGCGATGGAGTGTCTGCGGTGGAAACGTCATCTTGGCGAACCCGGAATGTTTACGATCTGCGGCGTGGGCGCCAACCGCAAAATAAAAACCCAGGCCACCATCGCCCGCACCAACCTCGCGCTGCTTAAAAACGCCATCGATGCCATGCAGCATGACCGCGCCTTAAAAAAAATCTATTTCGAAGGCAACCTCGCCTCCTATACCTATGCGGCGGATGGCGCTTCGATCTACGATGTGCTTAACCTATCGCTAAACCGCCGCGACCTGGTCCGCAGCCCGCTTATCGCGGCCATGCCGGGTTTTAGCGCCCTGGAAGAATTTGCCGAAACTTCCGAAGACGCCGAACTTTCCATGTTGATATCTATTGTCAATGAATACGGCAAAGAAATCCCCCGGCTGCTTAAAAAGCTTTCGGCCATGCATGTCGCCGACGGCGAGCGCGAAAAGGCCGATATGATATTCTCGACCCTGCACCGTTCCAAGGGCATGGAATACGACCGGGTCACTTTGACCAATGATTTTACCAACGAAGCGCGTGTTTGCCGCATGGTTCAGCGCGAAAAAGAGAAGCCGTTTGACCGTAACAAGCTTGCCGAAGAAATCAACCTGGCTTATGTTGCCGTGACCAGATCGAGAAATTTTCTTGATTTTCCGGAAAGCATGTTCCCGCAAGCCAGCAAAGAGCTGTTTCAAAAAAAGAGCGGTCCGCCGGCCCAAACGCGCCGGCAATTCCCCAAAAAGCGGCATGGCGTTTTCGGGAAATCATATCAAGGAATGGTTTATCGGCCATGGACCAAAAGAGAGGAGCTGCTTTTGAGTAATGCTTTGCAAAGAGGCAAATCCGAATCGGCCATCGGCCGCGAACTGGGGCGCAGCGCCGGGGCGATCCGGGCGCGGTTAAAAAAAATGGGCGAAGTTTTTTAAAGCCTTTTTTCAATAATTACGCCGGCAGGTCCCGCGCTTTAATCGTTAAGCAATAAAAACCGCTGCGCATTTCGACCAGGCCGTCGGCAATTAACCGGTCAAGCGCGTTTTGCAGATCGCTTTCGGGCGTGCCGTGGATGGCGGATTTATTTGCAACGGACCTCCGCAAATCCTGGGCGTCGAGCGGTTCATCCCAAAGCGCTTTTATGAGGGTGTGCCGCACTCAGCCAACCCCATGAAGGGCGACTAATTTGCCGATATAATAGGGCCAGATAAAAAGCGAAAAAACGATCTTCCAACCGGCAAGCTTCGCGAAGCCAATGGTAAAAAGCCAGCCGGCGAACCAGAAAACCCCACCGGCCGAATGAGTTGACGAACGACATATATCCATGATGGTTTGCTCCTTTTAAAAAAAGTTTAATGGGTTTGGAATAAAACCGGAATGCGCTCCGGCGCTTATTCGCAATAGACGCGCACGTTATCGCCGTTGCGCGACGCAACGTTTACTTCCATTTCCGCTAAATTTGATATGAGTTCATCCACATCTTCCCGTTTAAAGCGGCTCAGGTCAAAATTAAACCCCCGCTCTTTCATGTGTTCTTCGATATGGCCCATGGCCTGGGGCGGAATAAGGGCCGTAAGCTTGATCCCGGTGCGCAGGATGCCGATGGGCACGCGCACGTCCACCGTATCGTTGCCGGTAACCTTGACACAAAGGAATTTGGGGTTCTTGAGCGCGGCCCGCGGATTTTCCGCGCTCGGTTCCTCGTGAAGCGCCAGCAGCAGATTTTCCGCTTCTTGCGGGGTAATTTTGCCGTTGGCCAACATCGTTAGTATGCGCATGCGATCGTCGGACATACAATGCTCCTTGTCTTTAATACCTGTGGGTTAAATTGCCCCGAAGCATGGCTTCGGCTTTAACTCACCCTCTCGGCTTCGCCGTTTCCCCCTCTCTCGCGAGAGAGGGGGATAAAGGGGGTGAGTTTCGGTTAAGATGCCTCGCAGCGAGGCTATCGGGCTATTCAATTAATTTCCCCAGTCAATGAATTTTCAAGTCTACACTTGAGTTAGACCGGGCGCTCACGACATGCACTACGGTTTTATTCAGGGCCGCCAAAAGCTCAATAAAAAGTCCCAGTATCCGGAAAAGCGGGAAACGCCATCC
>JAQUMP010000437.1 GCA_028718065.1 Chitinivibrionales bacterium
GTCGTCGGTGGCGTTGCGCTTGGGTTCGCCGGTCTGCTTGCCCGAGTAGAGTTCGCTGCGCAGGGAGGAGTTGTTGGACACGATCGTGGCGTAGGCCGCCACTTTGTTTACAAACGCCATGTCCTGGTACGCCGCCAGTTGTTTTTTGGCCTCCTCGGCGATCTGCTTGCGCTGCTCGTAAAATTCGCCCAGCATGAGCATGCGGCGGTTGGCTTCCTTGGCCCACTGGCGCGATTTGTCGTCGCGGATAACGCGGGTGTATTCGGCGATGGCTTCGTCGCTCTCGCCCAGCTCCTCGTGCGAGCGGCCCTTAAAGTAGCGCGCCTCGTTTGTCAATGTATCCGGTTGCTTCTGCGAAAGGAAAATGGAATAATACTTAATCGAATTGCGGTAATTCATGAGCAGGTAATATTGTTTGGCCTTGTCGAAGTCCGGCATGCCCTCGCTTTCGACCTTGGCGCGTTCGCGCTCGATTGATTCTATAAAGTCAAGCAATTTCCACGAAAGCTGGCCGGCCTCGGTATTGGGGAAAAGATTAATGACTTTTTCATACAGGGCCTTGGAAATGTCGTACTCCGAAAGCATGGAGTGGCAGAAAGCCTTGTGCACCATGACGGCGGCGCGCATGTCGGGCAGCAGCCCCGGCGCGCTTAATACCTGGTTGTAAACCTTGTTGGCTTCCGTGTATTTGCGGTTGCGCTCCCAGAAATAACCGATTTCCAGGACGTGGTAAATTTTGTCTTCTTCCGTGGGGTTGATAATGCTTTTGCCCAGGGCCAGCCGGATCGCATTGAGCAGGAACTTAACCGGGACGCGATACACCTGCTTTTTCCAGACGTTTTTTTCGCCCGCCACCTGTTCGCCCGAAACAAGCGCCGCGATTTTGGCTTCGAGTTGATAATTGGTAATATTCTGCTCGCCGCCCTCCATGCGTTTTTTAATGAGCTCGTATTTGCCGAGGATTCCCAGCGTATTGGAAACGTCCTGGCTGGCGTCTACTTTTCCGAGGAGATAGTTCATCTCCTCCATGCGCACATCGGAAAGATCGATCGTGAATCCCACCGTAAGGACCAGGAACACCACGATCAAAAACATGCGAAAGTAGGTGCCCATAATTTACCCGGGCGGCCGCAAGGGTTGACGTTGAGGCATGGGCTGATTTTGCGGCGCGGCCGCGGCCATGGCGGCCGCCTGCGGGGCGGTGGGGATCGCGCCGTCGGCCTGGCTCACCGGGCCTTTGCGCCGGTCGATGGCGTAACAGGAACCATCGATGCCTTTGACCACTTTTTTGACCTCGGCGGCGACCTGGATCATTTCGGCGTGGCGCGTAAAGGGGCGCGTTTTATTGGTCACCACCGCCACCGAAACGCTCATGAGCGGAAAGCGCTGGCGTTCGCCGCGGCGGTTGACCGATTCAATAAACCCGTTGCGCGCATCGATGCTGTTGTAGAACTGGTAAATGCCGCGGTCGAAAATGGTTATAAAGGCCTTGGCGAATTCTTCCCAGTATTCAAAATCGCACACCACCACGAAATCGTCGCCGCCCTCGTGGCCCACAAAAACGTTTTTAAGGTCCTTGCGCTTGGCGACGCTTTGCAGGCAGTCGCGGGTGTACAGGATGGCGTCGTCTCCTTTTGTAAATCCATATTTGTCGTTATACGCTTTAAAATTGTCCAGGTCGCAGTACAGCACGCAGATAAAACGGTTGTGCTGCAGGCATTCGTCGAGGTAGTTGGCGATGGTAATGTTGCCCGGCAGTCCGGTAAGCGGGTTGCTGCCCTTGGCCTCGTCGCGCATGCGCCGCAGCGCCACGCTCATTTCGTTGAAGGAGGTGGCCAATTGGCCGATTTCGTCGTCGCGCACGATTTGCACGCGTATGTCAAGATCGCCGCCGGCGATCTTTTCGGTGGCCTCGTTGAGCTTGCGCAGGGGCAGCAGGATCATTTTTGAAAAAAGCCAGGCGAAGGCGATGTGCAGCAGGATTATGAGCGCCGCGATCACCGCGCACTGCCGGTACAGGTAGGACATCTGCCGGTCGATGTCCTGCATGAGCAGCGTAATAAAGGCGATGCCGATTTTTTCATCGCCGAAGGTAAAGGGAATATACAGGTCGATCGTGTGCGTTTTTTTGTGGACGGTATGAAAAAAGAGCTTGTCCTCGAACCCGCGCTTGGTTATGGCCATATTTATCATACGCAGATCGTTGACGTCCGCCTTCTGCTTGGCGGTGGGTTTGTTGTCTTTGATGTCGACAAAAACATCGCCCTCTTCGTTAAAAACGGTCAGGTCCTTGATCCCGAGCGCATTGGCCTCTTTGAGGATTTTGTTGATATTCACCACCGTTATATCGCCGGCAGGACCGAGAATTTTATCGATGCGGTATTTTAAATTTGACCCGGTAAGTTTGCTGTTCATGATGGCATTATCGGCGATCAGATCGAGCTGGTTCTCGAACACCATGATAATGAATATGGCAACGTTAAAGATCGTGACAAAGGCGTAAATAATCGCCGTCTTAAAAAAGAGCGATTTACTGGGGATAATCATGAGGAAAAACTTTCCGTCTTTTAAGGCATGAAAGGGTTTCTTTTTATCAACCCTAATCATACCATCGTCCGGCGGAGGTAGTCAAGCAAGGAAAATGTGCCGGCCGCCTCAGGCGGCCTCGTACTCGTACAATTTATTACGCAGCGTGCGGATCGAAATGCCGAGCATCTCCGCGGCCTTGGTGCGGTTGTTGTCGCACGATGTCAAGGTCCGCAGGATCAACTCGCGTTCGGCCTCGGCCACGGTGATGCCGGGCTTGAATTCAAAACCGGCATCGCCGGCCCTTTGCGCGGGGGCGCCGGACGACTG
The DNA here is from genome assembly GCA_028718065.1 of Chitinivibrionales bacterium. Taxonomy (GTDB): domain Bacteria; phylum Fibrobacterota; class Chitinivibrionia; order Chitinivibrionales; family FEN-1185; genus JAQUMP01. The sequence goes on from JAQUMP010000437.1 coordinate 2,857, forward strand.
CAGCGTGAGCCGTTCGGGGGTAACCGGACCGCTGCGGGTAAGCACCACGGCGCGTTCGAGGGCGTTTTCCAGCTCGCGAATATTTCCCGGCCACTCGTAGGATCGCAGGATTTCCAGACAACCGGGCTCCAGGCCGTCTACGCTCAGGCCATTTACATCGTTGTAGCGGCGGATAAAATAGTGGGCCAGCGACTCAAGATCGTCCTTGCGCTGGCGCAGGGGCGGCAGGTGCACATGAAAAACATTCAGCCGGTAGAAAAGGTCTTCGCGGAATTTGCCGCTTTTAACATCGTCTTCCAGGGTGCGGTTGGTGGTCACCACGATGCGCACGTCAACCGCCAGGGGCTCGTCGCCGCCGACCTTGCTGATTTCGTGTTCCTGCAAAACGCGCAGAAGCTTGGCCTGCATGGCAATAGTCATCTCGCCGATTTCGTCCAGAAGCAGGGTACCGCCATGCGCCAGTTCGAATTTGCCGCGGCGCTCCCGCAGCGCGCCGGTAAAGGCGCCCTTTTCGTGGCCGAACAGTTCGGACTCAATCAGGCCCTCGGGCAGGGCCGCGCAGTTGACCTTTACAAAAGGGCCGCTGCTGCGCGGGCTTAAATAATGAATGGAGCGCGCCACCAACTCCTTGCCGGTTCCCGACTCCCCGGTGACCAGCACGGTCGAACGGCTGGCGGCGATGGTGGCCACGAGCTGCCGGATCTGCTCGATGGCGCCGTTGCGGCCGACGTAGTCCCACTGGTGCTGCAGCGCCGATTTAAGGCGCTTGTTTTCGGTGAGGAGCGAGCGGAACTGCAAGGTGCGCTCGACGTTAATTTCCAATTCGTCAAGCAGGTTGGCCGATTTCTGGATAAAATCGTGCGCGCCTTTTTTCATGGCGTCAACGGCAATGTCCACCGCGCCGAAGGCCGTAATCATCATGACCGGGACGTCGGGGTCGATTT
>JAQUMP010000438.1 GCA_028718065.1 Chitinivibrionales bacterium
ACGCTCGCCCACTTGCATTCGCAAACCGGCTTCCGCACATCGGCGCCGCGCTTCTTCCCATTGCAAATTTACAAGCGCGGGAACGGTCATGGCTTCCCGGCCGACATTGCCGGTGCGGGGCACGATCCAATGATCGACTACCAGGGCGCCGCAGACAAACCCGGCAATCGTGGTTATGGCCAGGAGCGGAATATAAATGGTCCAGAAAGACGCCGCTCCAATTTTACTCGTAGATTTTTTCGGCATTTAAAATAATGATCCTGTTTTTATCCATGGCAATATAATGTTTTTTCTGCAATTGAGAAATGACGCGAGAGACCGTCTCGCGGCTGCACCCGACCATGTCCGCCAGCACCTGGTGCGTAGGACGGTCGGGAATAACCAGCAGCCCGTGGTTTTTTTGCCCTTGTTCGCGCGCCAGATTAAGCAGCACCGTTGCCACCCTGCCGTAAACGCTCATGAGAGAAAGCGTATTAATATGCCGATTGGCGCGGCGGATCCGTTTTGACATTTCAGACAGCATTGCAATGGCAATTTTAGGGTATTTCTGAAGAATGTCCATAAACATCGCCCGGTAGAGCATAAGCAGGGTACAGCGATCGGCCGCGATGACCGAAGCACTGCGCGGTTCCCCGTCTAAAATCGCCATTTCACCGAAAAAATCCCCCGGCCGCAATGTTGCCAGAATGGTCTGCTTGCCCTCGGCGGCCATAACGGCAACATGAACAATACCGGAAATAATTATAAAAAAAGTTTGGCCCCCTTCATCTTCCTGTTGAACGATGGTCTGCCCGGGCAGAAATTCCCGCATAATCATTGCATCACACAAGGCCGTTCGTTCGCGCGCCGTTAATACGCCGAACAGCGGAACTTTTAAGGCCAACTGCATTAGTTTTTCACGGTCCATGTTAATTCTCGCTTGTCAAATTGTTGAGCCGCTGCAGGGCCTGTTTGCCGAACTTCCCGGCCTCCGAATCGGCCTTGACGATTTTTTGATACAGGGCTCTGGCTTTTTTTAAATCGCCGATACGCTCGCACAAGCGCGCGGCTTCATATTCGGAGGTTATGCCCCATGCGTCTCCCTCGGCCGACAGCGAGGGGACTTTAAGATATTCGGCAATGGCGCGCTGGTCCTCGCCCATCTGAGCAATCGCAAAGGCGGTCCAATACGCAATTTCGGGCCTGGCCTGCGGATCGGGGTCCTGGTCGGCCCTTTGAAAATATTTTAAGGCCTCTTCGTAATGCGAGGCTTGCAACAGGCAGAAACCGGCCTTGAGATTGGTGGCGGAGCTATTGACTTCGCCGGGGAATTCGAGGGCAATGCGTTTGTAAAGCCCGGCGGCGTCTTCCCAGGAGGAAAATTTTTGGTAATCGATCGCGGCGTTATAGGCGGCCCGGAAGCGCGTTTTGGAATCGGCCGCCGAGTCGTTTAGGACCCGGACAAAGTAATCCGCGGCCTGGGCATAATCGTTTTGCTCGTGATAAATCATGCCGATTTTAAAATTGACAGATGGCACATACTCGTCGTGGTCGAATTTTTTAAGGAAATCGTAGAACAGCGTCAACGCCACGTCCTTTTTGTTGTCGTAAAAATTGCACAGCGCGATCTGATAATACGCGTCGTGCAGGCGCCGGGAGGTTTTGTATTTACTGATAATAATTTTAAACGCCTTAATGGCGTCATTATATTTTTTTTCGACGACACTGCAAAGGCCTTCGTAATAAACGATATCGGCGCACGCTTCGATATCATCACCGAAGCGATCGTTGAACAGCTTTATTTTAGGGACGGCGCTTTTGAGCCGGCCATCCATGACCATCGCGATAATTGCGCCCCGCAGCATGGTCGAACTGTCGGCACGATTTGCCGCAAATTTGAAGGCGTCGTTATATGCCCCGCTAGCTTCGGCAAAGATATGGGCCTCAAAATAAAGGCGCCCCATGCTCGTTAAAACAGCCGCGCGTTCAAGGTTGGGAAGGCCCGCGCCGGTCAGCGCGAGTTTGTAGCGTCGCAGAGCGGCATAGGCATCGCCCTTACGTTCGGCAATGCGCGCCAGTTCGGCATTGATAAGGGCCTCCCGGGAAGCGAGCGGTCCCTGAGCCAATAGGTCCGTCAATATCGCGGCCGCTTCCTCGAACTGCCCGCAGTACCGCAGCGAAAGGGCCATATAATATCGGGCGGCCAGGACAGAATCGGCGACCGAGGGATTTTGCAGGTAAGTCCGCAGATTGCCGAGGGCGTCGGCAAAATTTCCCAGGGACATCTGCGAAACGGCAAGGGCGTAACGCGCCTGTAAAGAAGCGGGGTGCTGGGGAAAACGAGCCAGCACTTTTTTAAACTGGTCGACGGCCTGGGCGTAATGACGCTGCTCCTGCAAAAGCAGGCCTTGGGAATAAAGGGCCTGCGGCTCGTAACGTGAATCGGGATGGGACGCTAAGAAATTGTTTAAAACCACCCGTGCGGAGTCAAATTGTTTTTGGTCCATGAAAATCCGCGCAAGCGCAATCGCGGCAGGTCCGCAAAAAGCGGAGGCGTTATAGGCATCGACAATTCGACGAAATGCGCCGATGGCTTCCAGGCATGGTTTCGAGCTGTTCGCGTTGCAAAGGCGAGCGTAGTATTCTCCGATTTTAAATAATGCTTCGCTTACATGCACGCTGGCGGCATGCTCCCGAACGTAGGCTTCAAACTGCCCGATTTCGGGACTTGTGATTATCAGCAGCCTGAATGCCGCTTCGTCCACAACATCCATGCCGGCAAAACGGAGACAGATCGTTTTGTAAAGGGCGATCGCCTGTTCCAGGCAAACCCTGCCGCGGTCGCTATCGTTTTCAAAACGGGCCTTCTCTCCTAATTTTTCATAAATTTGGGCGCTGTGCAAAAGCGCTCCCCTCTTAAGCGAGTCGGCGGTAGTCGCGCTGTCACGGGTAAAAAGTCTTTGATACAACGGAAGCGCCTCTTCGTATTGCTTGAGGTCACGCTCCAGAATCAACGCACTTTGCCAAAGGCGCTCGGCCGTAGTAACGCTATCGTTTGCAGCCGCGAAAAGACTTGCCAGGGCGGAGGCCGCCGCTCGAGGTTCGGCAATGCAAAATGTTTTTATATACGATATTCGCGAACGGGATTTTTCCGCCAGGTCACGCGGCGCCTCGGACTCGGCAAGGTATTCGTAGGTACGCAATGCCGCCGGAAAATCTTGCAGTGTTTCGTAGCAATTGGCGCTGCTGTAAAGCGCTTTGTAGAAATATTCGCCGGCCGGATAATGCTGGACAATATATTCGAATTCCCGCAGAGCGGCGCCGTTTTTTTTATAGCGGTCGCGATAAATCGCGGCCAGAATATAGTGCACCTTGTCTTTGTCCGGGGCAACCGTTGACATAAGGTAACGGCGATAAGCGGCCACCGCACTTGGAAACAATTGCTTGTTGTAATAAAGGTCGCCGATTTTAAGGAGGGCTTTAATGGCGAAGGGCGACGTTGAATCCGCGGCAACCAATTTTTGCAAGGTTAGGACCGCCAGAGCGAAATCGCCGTTTTTTAATTGACATTCAGCAATATGGTAATTGATTTCGCTCTGCTGCGGCACGTTTGGGCTTTTGGCTTTAACGCGCTCGTAAAGCCCAAGAGCCTCGGAAAAGCTGCCGGCCCTGCGGCAGGATTCGGCCCATTGCATCAAAAAGTCGCCCGATAGCGACGTTGCGGTTTTCCGGGGAAGCTTCGCAATCCTTTTGTAAATTTTTGATGCGGCGGGATATTCGGCGCGCCCGGCCAAAAACGCGGCGTAACGCTCGAGCGC
>JAQUMP010000439.1 GCA_028718065.1 Chitinivibrionales bacterium
CCAGTCAACTTTTCACCAGCGGGGCCTGTCATCTTGAGGCCAAATTGGTCCATCACGCTCTGCTCGACCTGCCGCTTAAGGATTTAGACCTGGTGATTGTGGAAAATGTGGGCAACCTGGTGTGCCCCGCGGAATTTGATATCGGCGAGCACGATAAAATCGCCGTGCTGAGCGTATCCGAAGGCGAAGATAAACCTATAAAATATCCCCTGCTTTTTACCGAGGCGTCGCTCGTGCTAATCACGAAAACCGACCTGCTCCCCTATCTTCCGTATAACCTGGAAGCCTGCCTGGGTTTTGTGCGCCAGGTAAATCCCGCCGCTAAAATAATTCAGATATCGTCTTTAAAAGCCGAAGGCATGCAGCAGTGGACGGATTGGCTTCTCTCCCATGCGCAAACGGACCGCCCTTAAAATAACCGGCCGCGTGCAGGGCGTTGGCTTTCGGCCGACGGTATACCGCTATGCGCGCGAGTTCGGACTTGCGGGGCATGTTTTCAACGACCCATCGGCAGTCATTATCGAGGCCGAAGGCGACGCCGAAACCCTGCGCCTATTCATTGACAAATTAGAGTGTTCTCCGCCGCCGCTGGCGCGCATCGAGTCAATAACAAGTACCGATATTTCCCTGGAAAACAATACCGGCTTCTCGATTTTGCCAAGCGCCTCCAACGGTTCGGTTTTTCTGGAAGTCCCGCACGATCTTGCCACATGCGCCAATTGCCGACGAGAGCTTTTTGATCCGAGCGACCGGCGCTTTAAGTATCCGTTTATCAATTGCACGAATTGCGGCCCGCGTTTTACCATAATTAATGCCGTGCCCTACGACCGCGACCGCACCTCCATGCGCACCTTTACAATGTGCAAAGAGTGCCAAGACGAATACGACGATCCCGCCAACCGCAGGTTCGACGCCCAACCCAACGCCTGCGCCGTTTGCGGGCCAAAGCTCTCTTTAATCGACGCCGCCGGAAAACCGATATCAGGCGATCCGCTTGATAAAACCATTGAACTGCTGCAAAGCGGCGCCATTGGCGCGATCAAAGGTCTGGGCGGTTATCATCTGGCATGTCTGGCAACCACCGACACGGCCATTGCCGCTTTACGCCTGCGAAAACACCGGCCGCATAAGGCGTTGGCGATTATGTTTGCCTCGGCCTCTGCGGCGGCGCAGGAGGTTTTCCTAAGCGCCGATGAACTCAGCTTACTTCAGAGTCCGGAACGGCCGGTCGTTATTTGCAAACGTAAAGCCGATTCCCGGCTGTCATCGCAAATTTCCCCGGACACGAATGATATCGGCGTTATGTTGCCCTACACTCCCCTGCACCTGTTGCTGCTTGAAAAACTATCCCCTTTAGTCATGACCAGTTGCAATCGTCTTGACGAACCGCTTGCCTGCGACGAAAAAGAATTGCAGAGCCTCCTTGGAACAATTGCGGATTTTGCGCTCACCCATAACCGGCCGATCGTTCGGCGCTGCGACGATTCCGTTGTTAAAATCGCTTATGGTAAACCGCTTTTTATCCGGCGCAGCCGTGGCTATACCCCGGACATTATTCGTCTGCCGTTTTCCGGTCCTGCCGTTCTTGCGGTAGGCGGCCAGCTCAAAAACACTTTCTGCATTACGCGGCCCTATCAGGCAATTATATCGCAACATATCGGCGACCTTGATGAATTCACGACATTTACTTTTTTTAAAGAATCCATCAGGGATTTCTGTGATTTTTTTAAGGTTGCGCCGCGAATTATTGCGCACGATCTTCACCCCGATTATGCTTCGACCCGCTTTGCACAAGCGCTGGAAGCCGACCGTAAAATCGCCGTGCAACATCATCATGCCCACATCGCCGCCTGCATGGCGGAAAACCAACTCACCAAACCGGTCATCGGCGTAGCGCTTGACGGAACCGGATACGGCGACGACGGCGCGATTTGGGGAGGAGAATTTTTCGTCGGCGATTTAGGCGGCTTTACACGCGCGGCCCATTTTGAATATTTTCCGCTGCCGGGCGGCGACGCCGCCATCGAGCATCCCTGGCGCAGCGCTCTGGGTTACGGCATTGCCCAAAATATTCCGGAAGTAAAAGACCTGCTTGCGGCGCTCTATCCCCAAATTCCGTTATCCGAAATTGGCGTCGTTATCGGCATGATAAATCAAAAATTAAATTCACCGCTCACTTCAAGCGCCGGGCGCCTCTTTGACGTTGTCGCGGCACTGTTTGGTTTGTGCGCGACGGCAACCTACGAAGGTCAGGCGGCAATCAGGCTTCAGCAAATTGCCGATACGGCATGCAAAGAAGCATATCCGTTCACGATAAAAAACGAATCCAATACCGATATAATCTATTTTGCAGATATGGTGCGATCGATTCTTATGGATTTATCCAAAGGCGCGGATAAAAGCGCGATTTCCGCCCGTTTTCATAATACTCTCACACAAGCAATTGTGCAAGAGTGCCTGGCGCTTCGCGCCGGACAAAAAATCAATTCTGTTGCGCTTTCCGGCGGAGTATTTCAGAACGATTTATTGCTTGAGCGGACTATTGCAGAGCTTAGCAAAGCCGATTTTGCCGTGTACCACCACACCAAGGTTCCGCCCAACGACGCCGGTATCGCACTCGGTCAAGCGTCCATGGCGCTTGCCCAGGTTCAGAACAAGGAATAACACTTAGTATGTGTCTTGCAATTCCCGGAAAAATTATCGAGCGTGAGGGCGACATGGCCCTTTTGGAAATAGAGGGCATTCGTCGAAAGGTGAATGTTACGTTTTTGCCCGAAGCCGCCGTGGGCGATTATGTTATCGTGCATGCCGGCTTTGCAATTCAGAAATGGGAACAGGAAGATGTTGATGAGTTTAATAAGATTATGGACGAAATGAGAGAACTTGATAAATAATAATAGGAATAAATGTTTTTTGGCTGCTGACGGCGTAGGGGGAATACAAGTAGCATATTTTTAGTCAAAATTAAATGATTTTTTGGCTGCTGACGGCGTAGGGGGGTTGGCAGCTTCGTGCCAAGCATGAAATTTCCGTTGCCCCCCACGCACGGGATTTTTTCGGAAGAAACCAGAACTAATTTCGTTGGTGCATCGAAGGGGGTGGAAGGACTTTTCTGAGGGATTTGTGTGCCCTCACATCGCTTATGCGTATATCACGCCGCAGGCGTGTAAACCATGCGAGAATAAACGATTCAAATTGAGCATAAGCGATGTGAGGATGTTGCACATACAAATCCTGAAAGAAAAGTTCTTCCATCCCCCGAAGATGTCAATGTAAAAAGTATGCAAACTCAGACTAAGAAACATTTAGAAAATATTGCTGCATTATTAAAAGTAATCGGGCATCCGGTCACGTTTATGGAAGTATGCGGAACGCACACCATGGCGGCGTTCAGGACGGGGCTGCGGAGCCTGTTTCCCGAAGGGCTTAAGCTTTTGTCCGGCCCGGGCTGTCCGGTATGCGTAACGCCCAACGATTATCTCGACCGCGCTATAGCCATTGCCCGGCAGACCGATACTATGGTGACCACCTTCGGCGACATGCTGCGCGTACCCGGCAGCCAAACGTCGCTGGAAAAGGCCCGCGCCGACGGCGCATCGGTAAAGATTGTTTATTCCCCGCAGGACGCCCTGCAGCTCGCGCAGGAGAATCCGGGGAAACGCGTTATGTTCTGCGGCGTAGGGTTCGAAACCACCGCCCCGTCGGTCGCCTGGACCATTAAGGAAGCCGCGCATAAAAAAATTAAAAACTATTCCGTGCTCTGCGCCCATAAAACCATCCCGGTTCCTTTACAGGC
>JAQUMP010000440.1 GCA_028718065.1 Chitinivibrionales bacterium
AAAAATTCTGCCGCGCAGCCGCTTTTTGCGGATTTTAATCCAGGTTGTTTCGGACATGCTTTTGATCGCCGTAGTTCCTTTATGATTCCACAATACGGCACTTGACACCCACGCCTTTGGAAAATCCATCGACGATTTTCTGCAGGGCCGCTTTTTTGTCCGGCGTGGTTTCGATAAATTTGAGGCCGATGCGAAAACCGTCGGTGCGCTTCTGGCAATAGACGACCGTGGCGCGCACTTTTTGGTCGTTCACGGCGACGAGCACTTCGCTTTTGTCCGCTTTTTCCTTGTCGTGCAGGCAGCATACGCCCGTGGCCGAGAGGTCGAAAAACAATTGCTGCGCCGCATCGTCGGGATTTAAAAATTGAATGCGCTCGCTCGAGCGCGGCCATTCGTTCATGCCTTTTCCCCTTTTGCAAAGAATTGGTTACTCGTGCCCCTCGAAAGCAAACGGGACTTCCACGTCCACCGCCTTGCCGGCGCCGGCGACGGGCGGAAACATCCAGCGCCCGATATACTGGACGATGATCTGGTCGAATTCGGCGTTGTTGGTGGATGACTTTACAATAGAAACATTGCCCACCGAACCGTCGGGCTGTATGGAAAATTTTACCCGGATCTGTCCATGCAGGGCGGGATCGCGCTTGAGCCAGTTTTCGTAGACGCGGATCAGGCGCGTTTTTTCGCGGGCCACCACGCGCCCGATGGAGGCCTGGCTCCGCTCCGGGCTGGCGTTGTCTTCGTTGCCGGTGACCTGGGGCGCTTCCGAGGAAATGTTGACCGATGCGGCCGAGGCGATCTGCGCGCCGGCGGCCTGCCGGATGGCCTGCTTCTGGATGGTGACTTCCGCGGTCCGTGTGCCTTGACGCGCCGCGAGCGGCCCCGAACCTTCGGCCTTTTTAACCGCGGCGAATACGCCCTTTGATATTTTTGCGGAGGATAGGTCGGCGATGCCGCCCTCGGAGGCGCCCAGGAGATCGCTGACGCCTTCGTTCCCGGCCTTCACCCCTCCCGGCCCGCCGCTGGAGGATGCCGCGGTGATCGCCGCAAAAATCCCGCTTGTTTGGACCTGCGCAGCCACGGCCGCGCGTTCCGCCTGCCGCTCCTGGCGCGTGGATTCCTTGCGCACCTGTTTTTCGGCGTAGGTCTCTTTTTCGCGGTCGACCGAAACTTTACCGGCGCTCTCCTTTGTCGCGGCGCCGGCCGCGGCAGTCTGGGCGGCCGTGGCTGCGGCGGTGTTTTCTTCCTTGGGCGGCAGCGGTTCGGGTTTTGCCGGAGCGGGCTGACTGAGCACGAGCGACGCATAACGCTCCTGGATCTGCATAATTTGCTGATCGCTAATGACCTCCGAATAGCGCCGGTGCGAAAGAAACCACATGCTTCCGAACGAGAGCACCAAAAGCCCCCCGAGAATGGCGCTGAAATGCGGATCGAACCGGCTTAAAATGCTGCGGCGGCACTCGCGCGGAAAGCCCTTGACACTCAGGCTATTGCTCGCGGTTGCAAAGAAGATGCCGGTTTGGTTGCTGGCGGCCATGGGTTAGGCTTTCCGATACACGACTAAGTTCATGACGGGATATCCGGCCTGTCCGCAGGTGTACATGACGCGCGTGAGCACATTATAGGGAATTGCCACGTCGCCCTGGATCGAGATCCGGCCGGAAAAATCGGTCTTAAAAAGTTTGGCCGATTTTTGCGCTTCCGCGGCGTAACGGTGCAAGACCGCATAGAGCGGCTGGATCATGAAATCCTTCTGCGCCAGGATGTTCTTATAGTCAAGCGAATCGATGATCAGCGTATTTTCGACGGTAATTGAAGTGCGTGAAACCTTGACGCTTAAGGCCTCACCCACGGTTTTTTCGATGGTTGAGGTGGGCAACATGAGTCCGGCGGCCGGGGTCACGAGTTGCCCTTGCGCCGAATAATTTTTAAGCAAAAATACTACCATGAGCGTGAACATGTCGATCATGGAAGTAATATTGAGTTTGACGGTACCGTCGCCCCGCTTGCGCCGCGACGACCGCAGCGATCTTTTATTGATCATTATTGGACGACGCCTCCCGCGATGGCTACGTTTGGAAACATGGTAACGGAGCCGTCCGGCGTCTGGGTGCCGCGAGAGGCATCCATGACCGCCACTACGACTTGGTATTTAACCGATTCTTCGGCTACGATTTTTATATTCTCGTGGTCGGCCAACACCGTGTTCTCCGCCAGGTTTTTGCCGGAATAGGCTCGGGCAAGTTGGTACAGCGACGCGCCGGGAGGGACTTGACCGAAATAAGATTTTAAAATGGTTTCCAGGGCGCGTTTTTTGATGTCGGCCAGCTTGGCGTTAAGCGCGGCATAGTCGTATTGATCATTTACAAGCGGGATTTCGGCCGCCGCGGCCGCGGCGGCGCCGCCGGGAGGCTCCTGCTTAAAATAATGGTAGAGGCTGAACCCCTTTTTGGTGATGACGATCCCCAGATCGAGCTTGACATTCTGCAAGGCCGGCGCCTGCCCTGCGCCGCTGCCGGCGCCCTGGCTGGACTCGGGCAGCTTGAGCTCGATGGCGCCGATCTTGACAAATTCGGACGAGGTGAGCAGAAAGGGGATTAAAATGACCATTAAATTGAGCATGGGCGTGACGTCGGTATCGGGGATTTCGTCTTCGCCGCCGCGGCGGCGCAAGGTCCCCTGGTGTCCCGACTGTTCGGTGTCGGCCGGGACTAAGTGTTTATACAGAGCGACGGCGTAGCGGTCGATTTCGACCAGGGCCCCATCGACCCGGGCGCGCAAGAAGGCATAAATAAGCACGCAGGTTACGCTCACCCCGAGGCCAACAAGGGTTGAATTCATGGCGGCCGAAATGCCCGCGGCCAGCAGGGAGGATTTTTCTACCGCGGCCACGCCGGGTTTTCCGACCGCCGCAAACGACATGATAAGGCCGAAGACCGTTCCCAGAAGCCCCAGCAGGGTGGAGGAATTGCCGAACATCACCAGGTAATTAAGGCGGCGTTCGAGCGCGGTGGTGGCATGGATAAGCTCCTCGCTCATGGCGGAGGAGACCATCTGCGGCAAGGTCTGCGCCTTTTGGATCCCCGCGCCGAGGATACGCGGCAGCGCGCGCTGATTACCGGCACAGCACAGCGCGAACGCATCGTCGAGTTTTTTCTGGTCGATCAGCGTCTTAAGCTTGTCGAAAAGCGCCCCGGCATCGTAGTCGGTGCGGCGGTTGATGACGAGCCAGCGTTCTCCCGCGACAAAAAAAGCGGTGACGCCCATGGCGGCCAGGAGCCACATAAAAACAAAGGCTTCGTGCGCCGGAGTGAAACAGGCAATGAGTTCGGCAATGATTCCCATGGGTTTTAAATATTCAACTCTTTTATCAATTTATTATCCGTAAAGATCTTGATGTTGTTGTGCGTTACATGCACGCCTACGCCCTCTTTAAGCTGCGCGGCGCCGATATGGTACTTATGGGTTTTAAAGGATTTTTCGACGAGCGCATTGACAATCCGGAGCGTGTATTCGTCGAGCTCGTCGATGATTTTTTGCGTCTTGGATTTTAAAAACGCGTAGACCACAATGGCGGAGATTGCCACCGAGAGACCGCAGAAGGTGGAGTTCATGGCCGTGGCGATACCGGAAGCCAGCAGTTCCGATTTCTGGGCGGCGTCGATGCCCGGCCGGCCCACGGCCGCAAACGACATGATAAGCCCAAAGACCGTTCCCAGAAGGCCCATGCGCGTGGAGATATTGCCGATGACCGCCAGAAAATTGGTGCGCCGTTCGAGCAGAGGCACGATTT
>JAQUMP010000441.1 GCA_028718065.1 Chitinivibrionales bacterium
CGAAAAATTCGACGTTAACAATATTGCCCGCGAAGTCCGTAATATTATCGTGGGCGTGGCGTCCAAAGGAATAAAGGTAACGGCCGAACTCCCCGATACGCCGCAAATCGTAATCGGCAATGCGGGAAAAATCCACCAGTGCATCATGAACCTCTGCATGAACGCCAAAGACGCCATAACCAAATTAGACGGCGCTATAACCATCCGCGTTAAAAAGGCCCATAATAAAGAGGGTTATTTGTGGATACAGGTGCAAGACAGCGGCACGGGCATACCGCCGGACATCATCGAAAAAATCTTCGACCCCTTCTTTTCCACCAAGAAAAAAAAGGAAGGCACCGGCCTTGGTCTTTCGGTTGTCTATGGAATCGTGCGGGCGCACAAGGGCGACATCTTCGTGGATTCGCGTCCCGGCGAAGGCGCCACTTTTACCATCGAACTGCCGTTTGCGACCGAGCAGGAAAAAACAAACGACAAAAAGAATATTTTGGTTTTGGACGACGATCCGCTCCTGCGCAATTACTGCATAGAAATCCTGCGCGGCTCCGGCTACGACGCCATCGATTTTGCAAGCGTCAAGGAAGCCCAGGAATGGTTGCTCAAGTACGGCAACAGCGCCTGGTTCGCCGTGAGCGACGTGGTCATGCCGGACATGAACCTTAATGAATTTATAAGCGCCTTCCGCGCGGTGCGCGACGATTTTAAATGCATCTGGATGAGCGGCAATCTTAATCCGGCCGATCAGGAAATCATCAAAAGCTATCCCTTTCTGCAAAAACCCTTCTCCCCCACCGCCCTGCTCGAAACCATCAAGACGATTAAAGAATAATAAATCGCTCCATTGTTTCTCGCCCCCTAAATCCCCCGTAGGGGGACTTTTAAATACTCCGCTATTTTTTGCAATACCATTTCGATTCTCATTTCTATTTCAGAGTTTGCAAATCTCAAGACTCTATAACCGCAACCACGCAAGTAATTATCTCTATTTCCATCATATTCTTTTTTAATTTCATGAATGTTTCCATCAATTTCAATTATTAACCGGTGAGCATGATTATAAAAATCAGCTATGTATCTGCCAATCGGAAATTGTCGCCTAAACTTCATATTATTGAGCTTTTTACCAGATATAGCAACCCACAGTTTTTCTTCCTGTATTGTTGGATTCAGGCGATTTTTTCTTGCTAATCCCGTTATATATTTTGGCGTATTTTTATGTCGTTTAAAATTTTTATCCATTTTTATTCCAACCAAGTCCCCCTACGGGGGATTTAGGGGGCGAGATTTAGCTATCGTTACAGAATATAATTTATTATCCCCAACAAAACCCTTGACAAAATCTTACAGTAATGGTACAAATACAAATAGTAGGGGTTAGCGCGGAAAATTATACAATCTGTTGTGTTGGGAATTGTCAAGGCCGGGAACCGAATAATTTAGCCAAAAAAAAGATTGCCTGTTTTAATACTATAAAATTATTTTGGTTTAAACGGAATCCAAGCAAAATATTTTTTTTATTCAGCGCGCCATGTTCCAGAACAAACTTACCAATCTATTACTGAATATCACCCCGCAAAAACATTGGAATGTCCTGAGTAATCTGCTCTGCCGCCTCTCACTGCCCACCATAGGCTCGCCCATTGCCTTTAGCTATAACGACTTTGTTTTAAAAGAATATTATGTACCGCAAATGGATACCGCCCTGCGGGAAAAATTCCTGCACTTCTGCTATCCTGCCGACATGCACGACCGGGCCGAGGAAATTTTAATCGACCATCAATACTGGAACGACGCCGCCACCTTCGTTGTTTTTAACAAGGCGCAGGAGATCGTCGGCTGTATGCAATTTATTCCTAAAACGGAAGCGAACAAAATCCCAGTGGAATTTGCGCATGTTGTAAATGATTCAGACGCCTGCGACCGCGATTTTGACATCCATCAAAAAACACCCTTCGGAAAATTCGCGGAAAGTTATCGCTGCCGGCGTTCGCCCGAATTAAAAGGCGATGAGGCGGTCGCAGTGGTTTCCATGCTTTTTAAAGCCACCTGGGCAAAAACAGTTCAAACAAAAACCGAATATATTTATATTACCTATCGCTCCGGCGATAGAGGATTACAAAATCTGTATTCCAGAAAATTAAACTTTCAGAATCCCGGTATAGCAGTGCAATTCGGCAATAGTCCCGACCGTTGGACCTTGCTTGTAAAAGACTGCCGCCTGCACGAACGCGCTTTTGCCACTTTAAGCAAACCGCACTTTTTTTTGCAAACGTGGGTAAGAAAAAACTGCAAAAAAAAGAACCTCAATGTTCCCGCCCAGGCCGTCGCGCCCCATTTTCTTTCCGAAGAAGATACCGTGCTCTTTGCGTCCGTGCAGCAGGCCAAAAAACGCAAGGCCACACGTCGTATGCAGAGTGTGAAGAAGTAAGCTGCGAATTGGTTTTTCCACGGGATCTAATTTCTCGCCCCCTAAAAAAAAGCAATGACTCTTTGCGCCGCAAGTGGTAAAATTATTTAAAAAGGAGTCTAACCCTATGTTGTTCGTAAAAAAACCAAAGACCAAGCCGCCAACGCTTACGCAACTTCAGGCGCAGGGTCCGCGCCGCCGGCACGACCGTTTTCGCCGCGGAATATTCGACCTTACCAAACTATTAATAGCCCAGAACAAGTTAATCATCGACTTGCTTGTAGAAATCCGCGATAGGCTGCCGCCGCCGGAAAATTCTACATCCTAAAGAGCTCGCCCATTTTCCTGCCGAGGATTTTTCCGGCAACAATCATGCTTGCGCCCAGCAGCAGCATGGTAATAACGCCCAGCGCCGAGGCCAGCGGAAAGCCGTCGGCGATGCGGTTTACAAGCGTGTATATGGCCTTGGTGAGGGGATAATAATATTCTTTCATGGCAAGAATAAGGCTGTCGCTTACTTCGAGCATGGAGAATGCAAATACCAGGACTCCACCGGCGATAATGCTCGATGCCACCAGCGGGAGCGTGATCCGGTAGAGCGTTTTTACAGGCGAGGCCCCAAGATTGAGCGCGGCTTCTTCCATGCCGGGATCAACCTGGCGCAAACCGGCGTCCAGCGAGCGCACCATAAAAGGCAAACGCCGCATGGCGTAGGCGGCAATTAAAAGCGGAATCGGGTTGTTGCGCGGGTCAAGAAACGTCCCCGCAAACGTGCCCACGTAGCCAAAGGCAAGAATAAGCCCCGGCAAAGTGAGCGGCAGCATCACCGAAAAATCGAGCAGCCGCCGCCCAAAAAACTTATAGCGCCGAATACCATAAGCCGCCGCAACCCCGAGCCCGATTTCCAGGAGCGTAGTTACGGCGCTCAAAAAAACGCTGTTGCGGATCGACCGCACCGTCAGCGGATGCGCCAGCGCCGCGCCATAATAAGAGAGCGTGTATTTTTGCGGCAACACGGAAATAAACCACTTGTCCGCCACGGACGATAATACCACCATGCAATGCGGCAGGAGGGAAATAATTATTACAAATGCGAATAAACCCCAGGCGCATGCCTGCTTGAAGGGACTTAAGGTGGGCATGGTTACCGTGCGCGCCGCACGCGAGGCCATGGCCGTGCCGCGGCGCAGGAAAAATCCCTGGGCCGCAAAATAGACCCCGGCGATTAATGCCACCATTACCACCACCAGCGCGTAGCCCATGGGGTTTTCGTAGATATCGTTTATCATGGTGTAAATCTGGTATGCCACCACCGGGCGATATTCCAAAATCAGCGGCGTCCCCAGGTCCGTGAGCGACCAGATAAACACCA
>JAQUMP010000442.1 GCA_028718065.1 Chitinivibrionales bacterium
CGAGTCGAAATTTGTTTGCAAACGCGATAGTTTTGAAAGCGTATCGATCGTATCGCTTTCGCAGCGGGAGGAGACCCACAAATGGTTATGGATGCCGCGCACCAGCAGATCCAGACCGGTATGGTTTTCCATGGCATAGATAAAAAAGCCCTCCCGGATATCGGCATAGTCGATATCGACCGTGTCGGTTATTTTATCAAAATTATGGAAAACTTTATTAATTGACACAAGAGAGTCGGAAACCGTTGCGGCGGAAGCAATACGGTTGTCCATGCTGAACGAAAGCCGCAGGCCCTGGCCGGCCGCGACAGTGCCGCCGTGCGCAAGCGTGCCGCTTATTTGGATGGCGGCCGTACTGTCGATGTGGCGGCCGGCGACCGCAAGCGATACCGTGGCCGAACCATTGGCGGCGATCGTGCCGACAAATTGTTTCGGCAGCGCCGGGCTCAGATTGGCGACCGCCAGAGAGCAATTGACAAATTGAGCGCCCGCAAGGTTTTGTATGGTAACGGTCAAGGGGCCGCTCGAAGCGTCGAAGGTGATCCCGTAAATTTTGGGGAGCGTAATCGTCGCTGTCGGCGGCGAAAAAGGCACGTCGACGTTAAGGACGCCGACCGGGAAGTTTATCTGCTGCGTTACCGTGCCGCTGTTGCTGATGGTTATTGCTCCGAGAACATCCTCGAAGGTGTTTACTTTAATACTGTCGTGCCTGGTTTCAAAATCGACGCTGTAATCATGTTTGATTTGAAAAGCAACGGTATCTGCCGTATCGCCTTTTATGTCCGCCCCGGTAATGGAAAGCGTGGAATCCAGCTTGAAGAGGTCCGGAAATTTCTTCCCCAGGTAAAACGATTCATTGGAAATGGGGAGCTGGATTTTAGAGCGCCATTGCAGCGGGGAGTCGGATGTTTTTGAACAGGCGGAAAGCAAGACTGCCATGAGGGCTGCATAATGCCACGGTGATAGTTTCACGGTTAAACTCCTTGTGCCGATTTCTGAATATGCGTTTGTAAATCCATAGTGTTTATAATTCGACCACTCAATACAGTAAATATATAAACAGGTATGGCCGGGGGAGATTTTTTTTTAAAAAATTTAGAAAATGTCCGTAGCTTAAGTGGATACGCCGGAACAATAAGCGGATGCGCGTTTTTGCAAGAAACATCCTAAAAATAAAATTAAAGCGGTCGTTGTTTATTTGCAGCCGGCGCAACATATTGTAAATTAACAAAATAGACAGACAAAATAAATAAGAAACCTATCAAGGTCCCCACGTTTCCTGCCGATACTCTAATAAGAAAACCTCTGGAGTGTCCTGAAACAACATCCGGAGGAATACTTTATAAAGGATGTTAATTATGGCAGGAATTACGATCAACGGACCATCGGGTATCGACACTGCTTCGCTCATCGATCAGCTTGTTGCGCTCGAACAGCAAAAGGTAACCAAGGTCCAAAACGAACAGTCCGGGTACCAAAAACAAATCGATGCGTATTCCAAGGCAAAAACCTATCTTTCGGACCTTAAGACGCAGGCCTTTAATTTAAACGACCCAAGTTCATTCGCGCTTTTTACCGATACGTCTTCGGACGAATCGATTGTGACCGCCACGACCTCCAGCGGCGCCAGTGAAGGCAACTACGACGTTTCCGTTTTTCAGCTTGCGCGCAGCGAAAAAATGATCAGCGCCGATGGCTTAGTCAGCGATCAAACCCAAAAGCTTTCCACGCTCCTGCCGACGATGACAACCGGCAATATAATTATAAACGGCACAAAGATTCTCATAGCGAACAACGATACGATTCAAGACGTGCGCATGAAAATCAACAATGCAAAAGACGGCAGCGGCAATAAGCTGGGCGTGAGCGCTTCGGTGTTAAAAATATCGGACGCCAATTTCCGTTTGGTGCTGACGGCAACGAATACCGGCGCGGCCGGAATTACCTACGAGGACGACAGCAGTACCGGCGCGAATGTGCTGCAAACACTCGGCATTATTCAAGCGCCCAGCGGCGACAATAAGGGGAATCTTAACCAGGCGCTGCTTTCGGCAAGCGATATCCAGGGATCGATTGCCAATGGAACCAGCATTCAATATTCCGGCACGGACCGCAACGGGAATGCCGTCTCCAGCCAATGGGTTAAAACCGCTTCAAATTCGGTCAATGATTTTTTAAAACAGGTAGCGGATTCCTACCACGATATGGTTAATGTCACCTTTGACGGGACCGGAAAACTTTCCATAACCGACAAGGTGTCCGGGACTTCACAATTGTCCATGACGTCGCTTTCTGTCAACAACGGTCCGGCAATCGCGGTTACGGCGACCCAGATCGGAAGCCAAGGCGCCGGGGTTTTGTCCGTAGGGCGGGACGCCTATTATTCGCTCGACGGCCTGGGAATGAGTTCGACGTCCAATACGGTAAAGGACGCTCTCGCGGGCGTAAGTCTTCAGCTCAATAAAGCATCCGTTACCGATTCGGCCACGCTCACCATCGCGCACGATTATGATGCCGTCCAGAAAAAAGTCCAAAGTTTACTGGATTCTTATAACGCCCTGCTAAAATATTCCCAGGACGAGACGGCTTACGCAGATCCGAATAATTCAAACAGCGTCAAGGGCGATCTTGCCGGCGATATGACCATGACTTCCATTATGAACAGCGTCCGTTTGATTTTTGGAAATAATTTTTCATCGGTAAACGGCACCTATAATTCTTTTCCGTCCATCGGCATACAAAGCAATGCAACCACCGGCCAGTTGTCGATCGATTCCACCAAGTTTCAGGCCGCGATAAAGGATAATTTCAACGAGGTAACGCAGATGTTCACCACGGTGGGGAAATCCAGCAGCAGCACGATCGTTTTGGGCCATTCGACCACCGATACTCAAAATGGGCAATACACCCTATCGCAACCCGATGCCCTGCACATGAAGATTACCGATTCAAAAGGCGTCGATTACCTCTCCAATGTGCGTACCGGCGACGTGGTGACTTTTTCAAGCGGTCCGGTAAAGGGGCTTTCGCTGACCGCGCCTTCGGGGTCTCTGGGAATCGGTGACGGCAGCAGCGCTTCCTTTACTTTTTCCAAAGGTATTTCCACCCTGATGAATGACCTTATTACCGGCCTTAATGATCCGACGTCCGGACTGGTGCAATTGCGGGAAACAACGCTCAATAATCAAATCACGGACGACAATAACCGTATCGACAAGCTCAATCGGAGCATCAGCGATTATCGCGCGCGCCTGACCGCGCAATTTTCGCAAATGGAACAGGCGCTTCAGAAAATGAAAAGCCAATTTGCCCAAATGCAAAGCGCGCTTGGTTTAAATACGACGACTTCTTCGTCATAGCCGGAAAGGACGATCCATGAACCAGGGGTATACGGCGTATAAAACGGCAGGGGTAGATACCGCCGACCGCGGTCGGCTTATTCTAATCGCCTACGATGTTGCCTTAAAACATTGCAAGCTATCGCTGGAAAATTTCGGATCCCACACCACCATCGAAGCGCGCACCAAGCATTTGTTTAAGGCCCAGGATGCCATCGGCGAATTGATGGGGTCGCTCAAGCTTGATGTCGGCGATATCGCTAAAAATTTGTACCGGCTCTATGAGTATATGCTGCATACCCTGGTCGAAGACAATGTCAAGAGCAACCCCGAAAAAGTCAGCGAGGTGGTAGGGCACCTGCAGGTTTTGCGTGACGCCTGGAGCGAAGCAATAGCCAAAGTCAAAATGGAAGCCGCCCAGACCCAGAAAACACCCCA
>JAQUMP010000443.1 GCA_028718065.1 Chitinivibrionales bacterium
TTCCTGGAGCTGACCGGGACCATCAGCAAGGAAAAAATGCAGGACCAGGTGCTTGACAATATGGACCTGGAGCGCGAGCGCGGAATTACCATAAAATCGCACCCCATCCGCATGCTCTATACCGCAGGCAGCGGCGAGCACTATTGCCTGAACCTAATCGATACGCCGGGGCACGTCGATTTTTCCTACGAGGTTTCGCGCTCGCTGGCCGCGTGCGAGGGCGCGATCCTGGTGGTGGATGCCACGCAGGGCATCGAGGCCCAGACGCTCACCAATACCTTTCTGGCCGTGGACAATAACCTTACGATTATTCCAATCTTAAACAAAATAGACCTGCCCTCGGCGCACGCCGACGAAGTCGCCGCCACGATCGCCGACTTGCTCGGCGTTGCGCCGGAATCCATCCTGCGCTGCAGCGCCAAGACCGGCATGGGCGTGGCCGAAATCCTGGAACGGGTGGTGCTTGAGGTACCGCCGCCGCAGGGCCGCGACGACGAGCCGCTTAAGGCCCTTATCTTTGATTCCATTTTCGACGTTTTTCGCGGCGCCATCGCCTATGTGCGCATTTTTTCGGGGTCGCTCGCGGCGCGGCAGCAGATAAAATTCATGTCCACCGGGCGCGAATATGAGGTGGCCGAAATCGGTTATTTTAGAATGGGGCGCGTGCCCGCGGAAAAACTGAGCGTGGGCGAGGTGGGCTACGTAATCGCCACGATCAAAACCACCTCGGACATTAAAATCGGCGATACCATTACCTCGCGCTCGGGCGGGGCCGCTTCCGCCGTGGCGGGCTACAAGGAAGTCAAGCCCATGGTCTTTAGCGGCATTTATCCGGTTGACAAAGACGACTACGAAAACCTGCGCACGAGTCTTGACAAACTACACCTAAACGACTCCTCCTTCAGCTACGAGCCGGAGACCAGTAGCGCCCTGGGTTTTGGCTTTCGGGCCGGCTTTCTGGGCCTTTTGCACATGGAGATCGTGCAGGAGCGGCTCTTCCGCGAATATAACGTTAACATTATTACCACCGTCCCCAATGTAAAGTACCAGATCCTGCTGACTTCGGGCGCCGACGTGTTCGTGGACAGCCCGGCCAAGTTTCCGCCGCCGCAGCAGATCGAGGCCATCAGCGAGCCGATCGTGGCGGTGCAGATTATTACCCCCACCGACTTTACGGGCGCGATCATGAAACTGGCCGAAGACAAGCGCGGCAAAATGGGCACGATGGAATACCTGGAAAAAACGCGCGTGTGCCTGCACTACACCCTGCCCCTTTCGGAAATCATCATCGACTTTTTCGACCGGCTTAAAAGCATTTCCAAGGGATACGCCTCCATGGATTACGAGTTTAAGGGCTACGAGCGCGAGGACCTTATCAAGCTCGATATTCTTATAAACGGCGCGCCGGTGGACGCTTTTTCCACGATCGTGCACCGCGAGGCCTCCTATGCCTACGGCCAGGCCATAACCAGCAAGCTCAAGGACAAGATCCCGCGCCAGATGTTTGAGGTGGCGATCCAGGCGGCCATCGGTTCGCGCATCATCGCGCGAACCACGGTCAAACCCTTCCGTAAAGACGTCACCAGCAAATGCTACGGCGGCGACATTTCGCGCAAACGTAAATTACTGGAAAAGCAAAAGGAGGGCAAAAAACGCATGAAACAAGTCGGCAACGTCGAAATTCCGCAAGAGGCCTTCCTTGCGGTCTTAAGCAGGGATTAACTCATGCCCATGCGCCCGGATTTTCGCCAGGGGGACACCGCCGCGCCGGTGGACCTGCGCATCGTGATTTACCGCTTTGTCAAGGGCCTTGCCCTGGTGGCGGCGGCCGCCCTCGTGCTCAAAATATTCTTCTTTGAAACGGTGCTCGTTAAAACCGACCAGATGCGGCCCGTGCTCATTCCGGGCGACCGCGTACTGGTGTGGCGCTCGGTCTTTGCCCCGTTTCTGGCAGGGCGCCTGCGGCCCGCGCGAACCGCGCCGGTGATTTTTGCGCTGCCGCACCAGGAGCGCTCCTTAGGATGCCTGCGCATCGCCGCGCTTTCCGGCGACACCATCGCAATTGTAAACGGCATGCCGAAAGTGTCGGGCACCGAAGAATGGGGCTTCGGGCGCCTGAGCGCGGACGAAGAGGAATTGCCGGCCGAGTTTTCCCCGCGCGACAACATGGAGCCCTTTATCGTTCCCGCGCCGGGCCAAACGTTGCGCCTGGATTCCGCAAGCCTGCGCGACTTTTTCTTTTTCGCAAGCCTCATCGCCCAGGAGAATCCCGCCCGTAAATACGCGGTGCGGCCGGCGCTCTTTATCGATGGTAAAGAGATGCCTAATTATTTTATCGCCGATTTTTCGCTCTTTCGCGGGTCGCTGGATTCCATTCCCGCCCGCTTTCGCTACGATTGGTATTTCTGGGACAAGCTCAGGCGCTACGTGAGCGCGACCCGGCCCAACAGTTCGGTGGAGCTGCAGTGCGCGCTTTACGACGGGCAGAACCGGATTTTTTCCTACCCGCTGCGCGCGCCGGCGGTGTTCCTGCTGGCCGACAACTGGAGCGGCGGCTACGACAGCCGCTACATCGGTCCGGTGCTGCTCGGCCGCTGCAAAGGCCAGGTCATGGCGGTGCTCTGGTCGCGCGCGGACGCCGGGCTTGGCCTGCGCGCCGACCGGCTGGTAAAAATAATCAGGTAAATCATGCCTCCTCGCGTAGTGCTGCACCTGGATATGGACGCCTTTTTTACCTCGGTGGAGCAGCGCGATAACCCCCTTTACAAAGGCAAACCCGTGGTCGTAGGCGCGCGGCCCGGCCATCGCGGCGTGGTGGCGGCCGCCAGCTACGAGGCGCGCAAATTCGGCGTGCACTCGGCCCTGCCCATTTCGCAGGCCTTCGCGCGCTGCCCGCAGGCCGTTTTCCTGCCGCCGCGCATGGAGGTTTACAGCCGCGAATCGGACCGGGTCATGGCGATCGCGGCATCCTTTACACCGTGCGTCGAGCAGGTTTCGGTCGACGAGGCCTTTTTGGATATAACCGGCACCCAAAAACTGTTCGGCGATGCGCACGAGGTCGCGGCCAAAATCTCCCGCCGCATCAGGGAGGAGCTGCACTTAACGGCCTCCATCGGCATTGCGCCGAATAAGTTTCTGGCCAAGGTCGCCTCGGACATGCACAAACCCGACGGCATTACCGCCGTGCCGTTTGACGCCGGAGAAATCATTGCCTGGCTGGCGCCGCATCCCGTTGGAAAAATCTGGGGCGTCGGCAAAAAAACCGAGGCGGCGCTCAAGCGCTTCTGCCTCAATACCATCGGTGATTTGCAGCGCCTTGATCGGGAATTTTTGGTGCAACGCTTCGGCGCGGGCGGGGCGTCACTCTATGAATTGTGCCGCGGCATCGATGACCGGCCGGTAGAAAACCGTTCGGAGCGCTTGTCTATTTCGCGCGAGCATACGTTTGAGCGCGACACCGCCGACCGGGACCTTTTAAAAAAAATCCTGCTTACCCTTGCGCAGGATGTTGCGCGGCGCGCCCGAAAGTCGGGCATGCAAGGTAAAACCATCGTGCTGATTTACCGGGGCTCCGACTTTACCAAGCACACACGCCGCGCGACCCGGGCCGACGCCACCGCGCTCGCCAACGATATTTACGCCGCGGCGCTCAAACTGTTGGAAGCGCTGTCCGAAAAAATGAAGATCCGCTTAATCGGCGTGGGCTTGAGCTCCTTCTCGGCGGAGTGCGGCCAACTCGATCTTTTTACAAACGAAAAAACGCATGTGTCCT
>JAQUMP010000444.1 GCA_028718065.1 Chitinivibrionales bacterium
TTTTCATGGAGCCCACTTCCGCGGCAATGGCCGTGGCCACGCGCGCCGCCACCACAAAGCTTATAAACACCGGGCCCAATTCCAGCATGATCATTTTACCGACGGCCACGCCCAGATATTTCATGGGGACCAGGCCGCTGAACTGGTAGACCGCCTGCGTTACCGTTATGCCGCCCGCAAAGAGCGCCACGACCGAAACCAGCGGCACGGACTCCACGCCGATGCCGTACATCTGGTCGATGGAAATGGAGATGTTTTTAAACAAAAGCGGCAGGTGCAGAAGCGTCCGGCCTAAGAGAGCGGTTATGCCGCGGGTGTGCCGCAGAAGCGCCGCGCCGCCTGAAAGCAGCATATACAACAGCGTTCCGCCGCCGCGCAGGATGGAAAGGGCCGCCTTCAAAATCCGATGTTCTCCTCGGGACGGGTGGAGAGGTTTTCAAATCGGGCGTATTCCCGGACAAATGCAAGTTTAACGTCGCCGATGGGCCCGTTGCGCTGCTTGCCCACGATGATTTCGGCAAGGCCTTTTTTGGATTCGTCGTCCTTGGCGTAAAGTTCTTCGCGAAACACGAACATGACCACGTCGGCGTCCTGCTCGATGGCGCCCGATTCACGCAGGTCCGAAAGCTGCGGCCGGTGGTCGCCGGTGCGCTGTTCAACGGCGCGGCTGAGCTGCGAAAGCGCCACCACCGGGACTGCCAGTTCCTTGGCAATTCCCTTGAGCGAGCGGCTGATGAGCGAAATTTCCTGCTGCCGGTTTTCGACCGAGGTTGTGGTGCTCATGAGTTGCAGGTAGTCAATAAAAATGC
The DNA here is from genome assembly GCA_028718065.1 of Chitinivibrionales bacterium. Taxonomy (GTDB): domain Bacteria; phylum Fibrobacterota; class Chitinivibrionia; order Chitinivibrionales; family FEN-1185; genus JAQUMP01. Next base: position 810 of record JAQUMP010000444.1, read on the forward strand.
AGGCCAGGTTATGCTGGGCCTTGAGCCGGCGGGCCTTGGCGCGCAGTTCGAGCACGGAAATGGAAGGCGTATCGTCGATAAAGAGCGGCGCTTCCGAGAGCGGCCCGGCCGCAATGGACAACTTGGGAAAATCGCGCTTGGGCAAAAGCCCGCTGCGCAAAGCATGCATGTTGATGCGGGCCTCGGCGCACAGCAGGCGCTGCACCAACTGGGCATTGGACATTTCCAGCGAAAAAATGGCCGTCGGGAATTTGGCCACCACGGCCGCGTGCTGGGCGATGGAAAGGCAGAAAGCGGTTTTGCCCATGCTCGGCCTGCCGGCGATGACGATCAGGTCTCCTTTTTGTAAACCAGAGGTGAGTTCGTCGAGCTCTTTAAAGCCCGTGGGAACGCCCTGCACGCCGCCTTTGGAGTAGTTGGCGATGTCCTCAAAGGTCTGGGGCAAAAGTTTACCGATGGATTGAAAACTGGTGGTGATCTGCGATTCGGTGATCGCGAAAATCTTTTGCTCTGCTTTGTCAAGTATATTCTTGGCGTCGCCCTCGGCGGCAAAACAGTCGGTGGTGATCTCGGCCGCCGTGGTTATAAGGTGGCGCAGGGAGGCCTTTTCGCGAACAATCCCCGCGTAATATTCTATGTTGGCCGAGGTCGCCACGCGCTCGGCCAGTTCGCTTAAGTAGGCCTCGCTGCCAATGGCGGCCAGCAACTCCTTTTTCTTAAGCTGCTGACTTATAGTAATGATATCGATGGGGATTTTGTTTTCGAACATCTCCACCATGCATTTAAAAATGATGCGGTTGGCGGAGGCGTAAAAGCAATCTTCGTCGAGGTGCTCGATGGCGGTCACCACCGCGGCGGAATCGATCAGCATAGACCCGAGTATTGTCTGCTCTACGTCCGTGGCTTGGGGCGGAATTCTTTGAGACTCGGTTGACATTCTATTATTACCTTTTGTCTGAAATTCTGAGGGAAAGGGCTCGCCGCCCTTTAGATCCGGTAAGGAATATACTTATTATAGCTAAAACATTTAGAACATTTTATGCGCAATCAAGTACTATTTGTCAAAAATGCAACTTTTTATCTTTTAAATACAATAAGTATTTTCCCTGCGGGGTTTTAGGGGTGGAACCCCTACCAAAATATTTGAATTTATTATTCTTTTAATTCATCAAAAATAATCCTGAATTTCTGCAAATCCTCCCAGGTCGGTTTTTTATAATCCGGATTTCTGAGCAAGGCGGCCGGATGATAGGTGACCATCACCGGAATCCCTTTATATTCATGCTCGCGCGTCCGCAATTTACTGATGCTTTCCGTGGAATTCAATATTGTCCCCGCCGCAATGCGCCCAAGCAATACTATGATTTTGGGCCTAATGATTTCAATCTGTTTTGTGAGGCACTCCGAGCAAGCCACGATTTCGCTCGTTTCCGGATTGCGGTTCTGCGGCGGCCGGCACTTGACCACGTTGGTGATAAATACGTCCGTGCCGCGGTCCAAATTAATCGAGGCAAGCATGGCCGTTAAAAGCTGCCCGGCCTTGCCGACAAACGGCAGACCCTGCTGGTCTTCGTCGGCGCCCGGGGCTTCGCCGATGATCATGATCTGCGCCTGCGCGTTACCCGATCCAAACACCAATTTTATGCGCGTGGCCCCCAGGGCGCAGCGCCGGCACTCCCTAAAACCAAAGAAAAGTTGTTTGAGCGCTTCCCGCTTTTCCGAAACGGGTTGCGCCGTCGCCAAAGCTGCGGGAGCCGCTATTTTTTGAGGGGGGCGCGCCGTTTGAGAAGGGATCAAACGTTTGCCCACCGGTTTATCCGGGGAGGGCGGTTGAAAAGTTGACAGAAAAGATGACCGGCTGAACGCGGGCGATAAAAAAAAATCATTCTCGCCCAACTCCTTGCGCTGGGAGAAAAATTCGAGGGCGGCCGCGGGAAGGGATTTCATGCGCCGGCCCATGCCGCCGAGGAGATCTCCAGCAATATTTTTAAGGCGACTTCCTGTTTGTCGGCGGGCCCGATATCGAGTGCCTTTTTGCCGGGCGCAATAATGCGCACCGTGGCGGCGTCGGTCCCGAGCGCACCCGAAACGGTGTTGGCAATAATCATGTCGCAGCCCTTGGCCTTTAATTTTTGGCGTGCGCGCGTTTCGGCGTTTTCCGTTTCCAGCGCAAAACAGACCAGGAATTGCCCTTTTTTGCGCCGGGCGAGGCCTTGGGCAATGTCGGGATTGGGGCTAAAATCGAGCGTGAAACCGCTACTCTTTTTGTCAACTGATATTTTTTTGCGGGACGCCTGGCGCGGCCGGAAATCGCACACGGCCGCGGCCATGATGCAAATATCGCAGTTGTCAAAATTGGCTTCGAGCGCCTCTTGCATCTGGCGCGCCGTGGTTACGGGAAAAACAGTCGCGCCCGCCGGAAGCGCGGCCGGCGCGGGCCCGCTTACGACCGTGACCGAAGCGCCGAGCGTGAGCGCGCCGAGCGCCAGCGCGGACCCCATTTTGCCCGAGGAACGATTGGTAATTACGCGTACCGGATCGAGCGGCTCCTGCGTTGGTCCGGAGGCGATCAGGATTTTTTTGCCGGAAAGGCAGCGGGGAATGTTGTAAGTAAGTACCGCGTTTACAATGCGATCTTCGTCAATCAGCCGCCCCATCCCGCTTTCGCCGCAGGCAAGCTCGCCCTCGCCCACCGGCAACACACAAACGCCGCGGCCCTTGAGCACAGCGACATTTTCCTGCGTGGCGGGATTTACCCACGTGGCGCCGTTCATGGCCGGGGCGACTATGAGGTTCTTGACAAAAGATAGGGCAAGGGTTGTGAGCAGGTTGTCGGCGATGCCATGCGCTACCTTGGCGATGGTATTGGCCGTGGCCGGGCAGATAAGCATGCAGTCGGCCCACTGCGCGAGCCGGATGTGCTGCATATCGTATTCAAGCGTTGGCGCGTCGGAGTAAACG
>JAQUMP010000445.1 GCA_028718065.1 Chitinivibrionales bacterium
CGTCGACGGTACTCGTTTACAGGCCGGTAACCATTACCGCGCCCGTGCAGGGAGCAACGTATAAAATAGGGGATACCCTTGCGATTTCCTGGACCAGGCTGGCAAACACCACGACCACGGGGCTGGATATCGAACTTACCACTTCAAATGGTTTGGAATGGACGTCACTCATTAATAACGTTCTTATTAAAGATAGCAATTCCGTTTATTACAAAGGGAATGTCGGCACGTTTAAATGGAAAATACCGCAATCGTTTACCGGCGCCGCGGGCAATACAATACAATCCGCATCGAACCAATGCGTGCTCCGCCTGAACGCGCCCTATGACGTTCAAAAATTATCCCGAGACGTATCGGGTGTTTTTACGATTGCGGGTACTCCCGTAATCAGACGGCAAGGCGAAAATTTAATCGGCAGCGATCGGAGCGGAAAAAGCGCTTCGGTTCTAATGTACGACATTCGCGGCCGTAAAATCGCAAATCTTAAAAATGTCCGTTCGGGGGTCTTAATCGCAATATCAGGCCAACGGGCGCAGCTCATGGTGAACACGGAAAGCCGAAATCGCCTTCCTTAAAGGGTGGGTCGATAGGTGCGGTTGTCAAGGGCATAAGGGCGTCTTGGAATAGTAACCGCCATGCGGCAAAATATTCAAATTTATAAAGGAGTGGTTTTGTATGGTAATCTTTAATCGAATTCCGCAAAGACGTGGATGCATGGCGGGCTTTTTAGCTGCCGTGGTTTGCCTGAACATGGCGCCCGCGGCTGCCGCCATGATCACCTGGGGCGCACCGGCGTTTGTTGCCGGCGATAACGATGTAAGCACGACCGGGACGTTAAAATACGCCTATTGCTGGAACTCCACAAACCTTGCCCTCAACGGCGTGACTTTTACGGGCACATTGAGCAATACCGCCGTTGGCTCCGATATTTCCATTACCTGCTCCTCTACGTCGGGGTGGGCCGGCACGAGCGACTTTTTTTTCCGCACTCCCGCCGGTATAGACGGAAACTCCCCCTATGGAAAATTTCTTGCGGGCGGCCTGTTTACCGATTACCAGTACACCTATGCGATGACTCTCAAAAACTTGACAAGCGGCCATACATACATGCTCCAGATCTGGTCTTGTAGTGCATATTATAACGGCGGCGTCACGGTGATAAAAGATGAAAGCGGCGATTCGGTATCCTTGATTAAAAACAAGAACGCCGCTACCGGTCCCGGTCAATATGGAATCGGAACATTTACCGCTAATGCGGCCACTCAGTTGCTGAATATTTCGGGCACAACGGGCGGCAGCGGAGACAAGTCGGTCGTCATCAACGGGCTTCAGGTGAGGGAAATAAACGGGACCGGCGTAATCGCCATCAATAAAAATATCGCGACGGCCGCTGATAATTTACAGAATGCCGGGATATACGATCTCCGCGGCCGTCTCGTCGGGATTTCCGAAAATGGAAAATTGCCGCAGGGCGTCAGGGCGGGAATTTATATCTTAAAATCCACTACCATCTCAGGAGCCACGGCAAAGCATTGCGCTATTAAGTAGCCGACACCGCAGGTAAATATCAATAAGCGTTTTGGCGTTATTTTTTCATTTCCGTAAAACATACATGCTTATCTGTGATTCGTCAATTGGTTTTCTGTAATTATTTAGTATATTTAAATAGTGGATCAATCCGGCAAAAAACAAGAGCGGGGCACCGTATGAGCACACTTCCGAAAACCGATGTAATAATTCTGCGGGAACTCGGCCGCCGCATTGCCGAAGCCGCGGCCGACCCGGTTAATGCGCAGCGGCGCGAAATCTGCCGCCGCATCGACAACCGGCAAAAGGGCCGCCCCAGCATTTACATTTACCAGGAGCCCTGGTCCGAGCTTAACGATACGGGCGAGCTTACCCTGCGCTGCGAAGACGAATTCTGCCGCGAAATAGAACTGGAGATGCGCCAAAAGCTTTACAAATGGCGCCATTATCCCGGCGACATGACCATCGACGCCGAATCGGTGCAGCCCTATTGCATCAGCGACAGCGGTTTCGGCATTAAAGAGGATGTGGATGTGGTCCAAACCGATCCCGAAAACGCGGTGGTGTCGCGCCACTTTAATATCCAAATCGCCGACGAAGCTGATGCGGCAAAAATCAAGGAACCCGTGGTAACGCACGATGCTGCCAAAACGGAGGAATGTTTTCGGAAACGAAACGAGATTTTCGCGGACATTCTCAAGGTTGAAAAACGCGGGTGCGACACCTTCTGGTTCGCGCCCTGGGACGATCTGGTGCGCTGGACCGGCGTGCAGGAGGTGCTCACGGACCTCATGATGCGGCCCGATTATGTTCACGCAATTATCGGCCGCCTCGTGGATTGCTGGATGAAACGCCTTGACCAATACGAGGACCTCGGCCTGCTTACCGCGCCCGCGCGGCAACTCACCGTCAGCGGCGCGGCCCAGATATTCTCGGAGGTGTCGCCGGCCATGCATCGTGAGTTCGCGTTCGAGCACGAAGCGCCTTTCTTCCGGCGCTTCGGTAAAGTCTATTACGGCTGCTGCGAGCCCCTGCACGCCAAGGTCGATATGGTCGCCGAATGTTTCCCGAACCTGTATAAAATCTCCATGAGTCCCTGGATAAATTTTCCCGAGGCCGTCAAGAATGTGGGAGGGCGTTTCGTTTTCGCCTGGAAACCCAACCCGGCGCTTTTGGCCTACGAAAAATGGGACCCCGAACTGGCGCGGGCCTACATTCGGAAAAATTTGACCATGGCGGCGGAGGGCGGCTGCTTTGTGGAGATCCACCTTAAGGACCTCAGCACGGTGCGCAACGAACCGTGGCGCTTGACCGAATGGGAACGCATCGCCAAGGAAGAGGCGCAGCGCATTAATTAGTTTCTGTACGAACGGTTCTGTGCCGCTTGTCGCGGCTAAACTCACCCCCCCTCGCAAAGCCTCGGTTTCCCCTCTCTTTTAAGAGAGGGGATGAAGGGGTGAGTTGGTTTTCGCGCAGTTCAATAATAACAAGTCAATTAAACAAAAGGCAAATGGTATGTCTAAAAAAAATGATAGTATTATTTTGGAAAACAGCTCCCTTAAAGTTCATATTAATCAAACCACCGGCGCCATCGAGGGCATATACAACAAAAAAACCAAATGGCAGGTAATCAGGCAGCCCAGGCTTTCCATGGGATTGCAAATTCTGGTTCCTCTTGCCGACCAAAGAAACCATAAAGCCCAAAGCCCGGACCAGATAGTATCGCATGTAAAGATGCTAAGCAATGAGGCGTGCGAACTCTCCTGGGACAAAATAGTGGGCGAAAGGTCCGGGCCTCTTGACATTAAGGCAGTTGCAAAAATTTCCCTGAAAGGCCCGGGCCTAACCTTTGAACTTGCCGTCCACAATAATTCCCCGTATCGCCTTGACGAAATTTCCTATCCCTGTTTCGGCGGCATGCGGCCGCCCAAGAACGCAAAAACATTCAGGACGCGGGTCCTTAACATGTGCGGGGGATTTCAGAATACGAATATGCTCTCGCCGTTTCCCCAGGCCCGTGGATACTGGGGCGTTAATTATCCCTCGTTTATAACCGAATTTCCGGGCCCGGCCTGCATGATGCCCTTTGAGCTGATCGAGCTTGACGATCAGGGCATCTATTTCGGAACGTACGACGATGAAAATAACACCACCTATTTTCTGCATGAATTCGCCCCCGGTTTTCTCGACAGTAAACGGAATAGAATCCCGGAGACCGATGAAATCA
>JAQUMP010000446.1 GCA_028718065.1 Chitinivibrionales bacterium
CGTCTGGTGCGCAGCATAACGTGATTAATACATCCGCTACGGAGCCAATGAAGCTTTATACTATTTATTCTCCCGCTCACCACAAGGATGGAATCGTCCGGGAAACAAAAGAGGAGGCTGAGGCGAACGGCCCTGAATTTGATGGGGTGACCACGGAATAATATAAAAAGTTAAGGTGAATATGGATATTGTCGAGGCTGTTAAAAATTTTGTTGAGGCGGAATGCCGGAAGCCGGAAAGCAAATATGGATACGAGCCGTTTATTTTCCATTACGCGCCTATGGCTAAATATGCCGAAAAATTAGCAGATGAACTTAAAGCGGACAAGGAAGTGGTTTTAATCGCTTCGTGGCTGCATGATATCGGTTCAATTGTTTACGGTAGAAGCGACCATCATATTACCGGAGCGAAAATAGCCGAAGAGAAATTGACAGAACTTAATTATCCTGCGGAAAAGATAGAGTTGGTAAAAAATTGCATTTTAAACCATCGGGGATCGCAGCAAAACAATCCGCAAACTCTTGAAGAAAAAATAGTGGCCGATGCCGATGCCATTAGTAATTTTGACAATATCCCCGGAATATTCAAAGCTGCTTTCGTTTATGAAAATTTGACGCAAGGGGAGGCGAAAGAGGCGACGAAGACAAAATTGGAGAACAAATGGAACCAGCTTTATTTTGAAAATTCCAAAAAAATAATCAAGCCGAAATACGAAGCGGCAATGGTTATTTTGAAATAGTTTTATTTTTTTTCATTTTGCAATAATCGCATTTGCAGCCAAACGGTTTTATAAATTCGTCAAAGTATTCCTTTCCGTAATTATAGGTAAGCTCTTCTCCAGCCTTGATATTTTTAAGGCTGTGGATTTTTATGTGCTTATCCCTGATGCGGACTTCGCAATTCGGGCGGCACGAGTGGTTTATGTAGCGGCTGATGTTTTTACGGCCGCTTCCGTCGATTGTCCAGCGGGAATTGATTTCAAAAAGATATTTCCCGCCTTTTTTATTCGCTTCGTGTTTTGTAAGCAAATTACCGGTGTATTCTATGACAAATTTGTTTTTCTTTATCGGGCAGTTGGCGTAGAGACCCAATCCGCTGAATGATTTTTTGACAGAGAATCCGCCCGCATTCTCTTTCTTTCTGCTTTTATCCATAATTCCGATTTTTAATCCTAAACTTATAATAACATTTTTTATTTTAAAAATTAAGCAACAACTTTTTTATCTTATCGGATTGTTAAAATAAAAACAAGCCCGGCCTTTACGCCGGTTTTTTGCCTGTTTTTTTATTTGTTTTTGAGGATGATTGTCGCCGTGTTGGCAAAGCCAGCTTCAACAATAATCTGGCGGCTTTCGGGGAGCTCAAACTTATCAGGAAATGTCACTGTGTTAAAGTATATAAAATATGATCCGGGTTTAATGTTGAAATTAGCTTCGCCGCTTTCGTTCGTGTAAACACTCCCGCCAAGGGGCGGTTGTCCGGGTTGGGTACCTACATCAACTTCAATGTTTTTAAGCGGGGAGTTGTTTTCATCCAAAATTTTTACACTTAATGCCGCGTTGCCTGAAATGTTTTCGAGATTCTTTTGCGAATTAAAGCCCTGGATAATTGAACACGGGAAAAGGTTGCCGATTACATATCCGGCAAGGAGCGCTATTAAAACAAAGACTATTAATTTTAAATTGTTCATGTTGATAACATTTTAATATAATAGGACTCAAAAATCAATCTTTTTCCAAAAATAACAATGATTTATTTGCATAAAAAAACAGGATGCGTAATTTCGCGCATCCCGATTTTGGTTTTAAGGATTAAAAGAATTGTAAATCTTCGTTGAGAATTCTGTTCACTTCAGCAACCGGATTTGCCGCTTGAAGGATTTGCCTGCCCATCACGATATGGTCGGCGCCGTCGCTCATTACCTGTTGTGGTGTGCCGGTTCTTTTTTGGTCATCGCCAGAAACCGATTTTTCAGGTGATCTTATACCGGGCACGACCAAGAGCAAGCCCGGATAATTTTCGTGCAGCATGGCCACTTCTTGCGGGGAGCAGACCAGCCCCTGAGCTCCGGCTTTTGCCGCGATCTCAGCAAGCTTAAGGACTTCCTCGGTCGGCGGGCGATTGTAGATTTCTTCGCAATCCGCTTGATTGATTGAGGTTAATACTGTCACAGCCAGAACTTTGGTCGCCGTACCCTCGAACGTTTTGACCGCCGCCGCTATCATTTCCGGTCCGCCGGAAGCATGAATCGTAACCGCCCATGGATTATGTTTCCGCAAGCGGGCGCAGGTGTTCACGAGCGTGTTCGGAATGTCGTGGTTCTTGAGGTCCACCATTACTCTGCCGTAAGTGGCGAGTTCCGGCAAAAGATGGTCAAAGCCTTCGGCGAAGACAAGATCATTTACTTTAAAAATGCAACCCGTTGTCCGCAGCTGGTCAAGAATTGGCAGCAGTTCGTTCCAGTTTTTTCCGTCCAAAGCCACGATTATGGGATTTATTTGTTCGACATTTTCTTCGCATCTTTGGAGAAGGTCGAGTTCGATGAGGCATCGCCTTACGTCGTGAAGCGTCATTCCCGGCCATACTTTCATGTTAATGCCGTTTTCCTTGAAAACTTTTTGCCAGCCCTGCTGCCGGTCAACAAGAACGATAAGTCCGATAATATTGAGTTTGCGTTTCTTGCATTCCATATAGGGCGCGATTTTCGATGCGCCGTCGGTGATGACGTCGTCGATGATAGCAATCCGATCGCAGGGATTTGCGTTTCCGATTATTTTTGCGTCCGAGACTCTGCCTTCTTTGGCTTGTTCCCGGATGGTCAGGTACGGCAATCCGGCAAAAAGCGAGATTGGTCCGGCGAAACACGATACCGAATCCGGTATTTCAACAAAACGGTCGATTACCGTCCGAAGAAGCGTTTCCGCAAAGAGATTAGAAATATATTCAATGGCGCCAGGATTGTTTCGCGCATCCCTCAGGCTTATGTATATATCGGTTGTCCCGCCGCTTTTTAGGGGCAAGTCCCTGTTATTGCTCACTTTTATTATTCCGAAGCGATACAATACCTCCACGACTTCCAGCTGGTCTTCCGGTGATAGCCATGGCGTTGTTGGTAGAATTTCTCGCAATCTTCCCTCCTTTATATAAATGATCACAAGCAAGCCGAAATAGCGTTGCTTGGTTATTATACAAACATAAAGAGAATTAAAAGTCAATCTAGTTTTAACATTCATTTTTTTGATTTTTTTTGTTTTATCTTAATAATATTGGTATAATATTATTAAACTTATGGATAAAAAAATTTTCATAGCAATACCGATAATTTTAGTTTTAACCGCAGCCGGAATATTTTTTGCGAGCGGGCGATTTGTTTTGGCGCCTGAAAATCCCGCGGAACAGGCTGCTGCGGAAAACACGGGACCGATTGAAAGCCGGCCTGCGGAGGAGGTGGCAGCGGTTAACGCGGCACCCAGCGCCGAGTCGGTAAATTTTAACGTGAGCAATCCGGCCGGGCAGCTGGTGCGCCATCTTTTTAATATTAACTCGGTGCCGTCGCCAAAAGGAGTGGCTTTCAGCCAGGACGGGAAAGAAATTTGGGTGACAATGCTTTTAAATCAGGCGAGGGGAGCAAGCGTTTACGATGCGGCTACCGGCAAGAAGATAAAGGATATAAATTTGGAAAACGGAGGGGGCGTGGAGATAATTTTTTCTCTCGACGGGCAGAAGGCTTATGTTAGCCAGAT
>JAQUMP010000447.1 GCA_028718065.1 Chitinivibrionales bacterium
TTAAATACGGGATAGTCGCGCTTGCGGCTGTCGGATCCTTTACAATGCCGGCCCATTCACAGACCGCCGAACAACAGGCGCTGCGCGCCAAAATCAACGAATTCGATCAGATTGCCCAGCGGTTGGACCAATACCTTCAGAACGTGTCATCGAGGATCGACGAACGTTTTGCCGCCATCGAGAGCAAAGCCGACGATCAGGACCGCCTCCGTCTTCAGAATGCAAAAAGCAAGATCGAAGATGAAATCGCACGGATAAAAGCGGATTTTGACAAAGCAGAAAATAAAGAAAAAGCCGATGCGGCCGAAATATCCGCGTTACTGTCGACCGGTCCCTGTTCGGCATGCAAGGATAAGATCAACGCACTAACGAACGGTATTTTGACCTTACGCAATAAAGCCCAAGAAGTCCCCGCCAAAATGGCCCTGCTGGAACAGGAAATCAGAAAACATATCATGGCGGCCAAACATGCCGAAAAGGCCGTGGCGCGAACGGACGTGGCCTTGAACAGGGCCACGCAGCTTGTCAAGAATACCGACAACCAGGCCGATGCCTTCCCCGGTTTGCGGCGCGCCTTCGATCTTCAGGAAAAAGCCAAAGAGGCCTTGGTTGCCGGACGCATGCTGGTAGCGCTTAATCTTACCCTCAAGGCGCGCGACATTCTGGGCGAAACGCTCCAGACCGCCCTTGATTCCGCCGATATTGCCGCCATTAAGCAACGGGCGACGCAATACTATAACCATACCGAAGCCCAGATTAAAAAGCTTTCCGCTAGCGTGGACCCTTCTAAGGAACCGCGACTCGCCAAGCTGCTCGCCGACGCGCAGGAAGATCTGAACAAGGCCAAGGCCGCGCTGGATGCGGGCCAGCCGTTAAAGGCTTTACACAATGCCACTCTGGCCCGCGAGATCGCCGATGAAATCGCCCGGTTCAGCCATCGGGTTGAAAATATCGACGACCGTATCGGGCGCGTGGAGACTAAAATCGAGCAGGCCTCCGATATAGTCCAGGAAGCCGCCAAACCCATGGCGACCGAGGTGCTGGACAAGGCCGTGGAGCATCTTAACAAAGGCAAGGAACTCTATGCGGACAACAAAGAAAATGCGGCCACGGTGGAACTCGATGTGGCGGTAAAGCTCGCCGCCAAGGCCGTGGACCTTGCCAAGGGGACCGGCCCTGTTAACGGGGTGAACATGGCCGCCGAAATTAAAAGGACCGAAACCATTGTAAAACGGGCCGCCGCCCTGGCCGTTACCGCCGAGCAAAAGACGCGTATTGACAAAGCGCAATCGCTGATTGCCGAAGCGCGCGACAAGACCGGCGCACCGGAAGCCTGCCTGCATCTTTTAAACCAGGCCACGGACATTGCTTTTGCGGTTATGGCCGCGGTGCATAACGCCGCGGACCACGGTAAAATTTAGAAAGTTTCCCATTCCCACGGTTACAAGGGGCGGACTTTTCGCCCCTTTTATTTTCTGTGCGTATTAACGGTTTATATATATTTCCATGGCACACGTATGAACATTCCTTGTGTTCTTTTTCCGGTTTTATCCGTGGTCGCAACCGTCGCCGTCGCCCAAGATACAACCGCGCGCAGCGATTCCGCGGCCGTCCCCGTGGAGACGGCCGTGCAGCATGTCCCCGCCGGGACGGTTGATTCCCTTTTGTATAGCATACGCCGGGAAGAACTGCAAAAACAAAAAATATCCGCGGCTGCGGCCGTCTGGATCGCCGCCGCGCAGGAGCTGGCCGCTTCGGGTCTTTTTAGCGATGCGCTCGACCTGCTTTCCGCGGCGGATTCGGCCAAATCGGGCGGTACGTCGCAGGCCGAAGCCCCGGTTTTGCCCGCGGCGGGTATTTCTCAAAAAGAAAAAAAGCCCTGGAGCGTTTACTCCTCCGTGGACTACAACCGGATCATTGATACCACGTCCGATCAGCAGCATACGCTCGATTCGCTCTCTCAGATCGGCCAGGCGCCCCTGTCGCCTTATTCCGCTTTTGTAAAGGCCAGCTACGACTGGCGCCGCGACGGTGGCTTTGTGCGCGCGCTCACGCCGAGCGTGTATGTTTCGGACCGGCAGACCTATCTGCAACTCGAGGCGGCGGCCCAGGCCTTTAATAAAATCGCGCTTTTTGACGCGACGCTCCAGGCGGCGCGGTTGTATGAGAATGGTTTTGGCGACGATGCCGTGGACGGGGCGCTTAAAGCCGAAGCCACGACGCGGCCGCTTAAAAATCCCCTGGCGTTAATGCTGCCCCTTTCCGTTGAGCTCAACCGGTACCGTCAAACCACTTCAACCTATTTTTCCTTTGCCGAATATAAAGCCACGCCGGCGCTGGAATGGTCGGACGACGATCTGGTTTGGACCGCCGGTTTAAGCGCTGAGGCCGGTTATCGCAATTCCCAATTTGACAATGGATATCTTTCGGACAGCATTGCCGCCGACAGCCTTAACGAAAACAATGCCGACCGGTTTTATGCCGCACCGCTTTTGTCAATCGACTATGCCGCCGGGGGCTTTTTCCTGGAATTGCTGGGGAGCGGCCGTTTTGAAAAATATCCTTTTCTTACCGATCCGTATCTGCACCAGGATTTCCAACTGGAAGGAATATTGACCTGCAAACCAATGCCCAAATTCGAGGCGAGCGCGGATATAACGGCCGGATACGAACGTGAATTCAATCAAAAATCGCTGGAAGTGTGGGACGCCGCCGCGCCGGCCACCGACAGCACGGCCCGCGGCACCCTTTACCGGGAGAAAAACTACCGGCTTGCGGGCCGTTACGTCACGGCCGACCCATGCCTTAAGTACTTTACAAACGATTACCTGGCCGTGGGCGTGCGCTACAATTGGGAATGGCGGGACTATCCGCCGCTCTATGCGGCCGGCGGCGATAGCTTAGCGGCCCCGGCCTATATCTGGGAATCGTATCACCAGGACATCCCGGCCGTGGGCATCATCCTGAACCGCCCGGATTACGATGGGGAGTTCTGGTTGACATATCAGATCGAAAAATATAAGAATTATAAAGACCCTTCGGGCGGGCGGCTCTATCCATATCCGGATTCCAAGGCCTGGGGATTTTCGCTGCGCGCGCAGTGGCAGATTTTAGATTGGCTGAATGTCGATCTGGGCGCCGATTATCAGGACAAACAGTATGTGTCGGCGTCGCTGGGCCTGAGAGGAAAATTTTAAAATGCGACGATTCACGATACGATTGCTCATTGCAATTTCGGTGATCGTGCTGGTTTTTTTTGCCGCCATCGTGGCGCTTTTTTACCGCAATATTAACGGCGCCGGACGGATTTATCAGTCCCGAATGCTTGCCATGGCCGCGTATATCGCCGTGGTCGCCGACCGGGCCGCAAGGGGCGGCATGCCGGCCGACAGCATCGACGCACAACTGGACGAATTGACAAGCGCGGGCGGCTTTGAACGGGCGGTTATGGTCGATGCGGAAGACAGGGTCCTTTACAAAAGCCAATCAATCCTCGGCCGCGGCGATGTGATCGGAGCCTATCTGGTGGATTCCGCCGCGTTCCGCGCCGCCCGCGCCGGTTTTGCGCCGCGCCTGTCGCCGGTCAAGAAAATCGAAGGCGTCTATTTTCAGTCGCTCTATTACCCCTGCACGCTTGAGGGCAGACCCTGCATGGAAATCCTGGAATCGGACCAGCATTATTATATTGCCCTGGAACGGTTTCAAACGAGCCTGACCGTCT
>JAQUMP010000448.1 GCA_028718065.1 Chitinivibrionales bacterium
GTTCAACGCAAACAATGAAAATCATAACCTTGCGAGCGGTATATATTTTTATCGCCTTGAAACAGGGTCATTTGTCTCGACGAAGAAATTGGTTCTCTTGAAGTAATCTGCCATTTGTCTCATTTCCCAGCATCTGTTTGGGAAATATTTATCTAAAAAATAGTCGTAACGTGATTTTGCCAAACTCATGAATGACTACGACGAAAACATCTTTGTATAGGTAGCATAACATTCAAGCAACAAACACTTCGAACGCTTCTTAACTGGTTTTGTGAAACGTCAGAGGAGAAAAGCGTAGAGCATTAGATCGGTTGTGGTGATCCATGTGGATTTATTTCTGGAAAGGAATGCTTATGAAACTGTATTCGTACTCGGCCGGATTACTCAAGTAAGTCGAAGTGAAGCGGCCTAGAATAAAGATCGCTGCCCTCGGAATTTTTATCGCAAGCATCGTTTTCGTGAGCGTTGTGAAACTCAATCAATCTCTGACAAGGCCTTGAAATATTATTTAATGAATTCAACAGACCCAATAAGATAAGAAAAGAGAGAGAAATCTTTATGAAACATATTAGTCTTATAATAATTGCACTATGTCTAATGGTCGTCGTCCAGGGAGTCCTTGCGCAACAGCGCAACTTTGGACTTGGCGTGATCATCGGCGAACCGACAGGCATCAGTGCCAAGTTATGGACTTCGCCTGTCAACGCGTTCGATTTTGGCCTCGGCTGGTCGATGGGGGGAGACCGGATTGGGAACTATATGGGATATTATAATGGTGGAAGCCGCGTTCACTTCCACATGGATTATCTCTGGCATTGGTTTGATGCCATTCAATCCAACGAGCGCTTTCCCTTATACGCCGGTATCGGCGGAAGCCTAAATACCGGCGCCGGGTATGATGCCTCGGCTGCCATTCGTGGCGTCTTCGGTATTGCCTGGATGCCGCACCGTGCGCCGATCGATGTGTTTCTTGAGCTTGTGCCTTCGCTCCAGGTCGTGCCGTCAACGGGGTTTGGTATGGATGCCGGTCTGGGCGCGCGGTTTTACTTTTAAGAGGGAATTGCGTTTAAGATGATTATAGTCTTTGCGCCAATACACGCCCCCATCCGCCTTCGGCTCCTTCCCCCGCAGGGGGAAGGTATTTAAGTCCCCCTGCGGGGGGTTTAGGGGGCGAGATTGGTTTTATTCGTAACTTAACTAAAGGGAGAATCTATGAACATTCGTGCAACCAATTCAACTAACATTCTAAGCCGATGGGCGCGCCCGCTCGGAGCGCTGCTGACGGTTACTTTTATGGTATCAGCCGCCATTGCCGCCGGCCCGACACGAGTAAATCTTGGAACGGCAGGCAATTTCGCGCTTTTAGCACAAACAGGAATTTCCGTCACGGGAGTCACCTCAATTACCGGTGATATTGGCGTAAGCCCAGCCGCAGCTACCTACATAACCGGATTTGGATTAATAATGGGCGCCTCCGGTGCATTTTCGACATCGTCTTTAATCACCGGCGATGTCTATTCCGCCGATTATACCGACCCAACGCCGACTAAAATGACCGCGGCCGTGGCCGACATGGGGACCGCCTATACCGACGCGGCCGGACGGCTGTTACCGGACTTTACGGAATTATATGCCGGAGACATTACCGGTCGGACCCTCATTCCAGGTCTTTACAAATGGAGTACCGGCATCCTGATATCCGCCGGCGGCGTCACGATCGCGGGCAGCCCAAGCGATGTCTGGATTTTCCAGATTGCGGGGACTCTCACGGTGGGCAACGGCGCCATTGTTACCCTGAGCGGCGGCGCACAGGCTTCCAACATTTTTTGGCAGGTGGCCGATAACACGACCCTGGGAACAACGTCCGACTTTAAAGGTATCATATTGTGTCAAACATTAATTGAGATGCGGACCGGCGCATCGCTCAACGGCAGAGCTCTGGCGCAGACCGCCGTTACCCTGGATGCCAACGCCGTCACAAGACCGATAATGGCAACCGCCGTAAAGAATGGTCTTTCCTCCCAAAAATCCGGGATTTTCCAGAACTATTCAAATAAATCCATTGGATTCATTCTTCCGGCAAACGGGAGAGCGACCTTAAAAATATTGAATATGCAGGGGCAAGAAGTCGCGACGGCGTTCAGCGGCGAAGTTGAGGCCGGAAAATACAACCAGGTGCAACTCAGAATGAGCGGTTTGGCAAAAGGATTATATGTTTCAAAACTGGAATTTAACGGCACGGCAATACCGGTGAAAATTGTGTTTGTCAAGTAAGTGGCCTGTCGTCGGGGCGGCCTATTGCGCTCAAGCCGCGTACGTTTTGAAGTATTGCGGCTTGGGGCCTGCGGGTACGATGTATCTTTAACCAGGCCCAAGCGACCATACCTTCTGAATACTGCCCGACAAACAGCGCTCAGCATCCGGATCAACCAAGGAAAATCACCATGACCAAGATTAAAGAGAACTTTTCCATCGCGCTTCAGAAAACGCCTACCGGCATTTCGGGGTTCGACGAAATCACCTTCGGCGGATTGCCCAGGGGCCGACCGACGCTTATTGCCGGAAATGCAGGCTGCGGCAAGACGCTCTTTGGCATGGAGTTCCTGGCGCGCGGTGCACTCCAGTTTAACGAACCCGGCGTCATGATGAGCTTTGAGGAAACCGCCGAAGAGCTCATTAAGAACTTTTCTTCGCTTGGATTCAAGGTAGAAGACCTCATCGCACGCAAAAAGCTGCATGTGGAATTCGTTGCCGTTGAACGCAGTGAAATGACGGAGACGGGCGAATACGACCTGGAAGGACTGTTCGTCCGGCTTGACCATGCCATAAAATCAATTAATGCCAAACGGGTGGTACTTGACACAATCGAAGCGCTTTTTTCGGGATTGGCGAACGAAGCGATCCTGCGCGCGGAATTGCGCCGTCTTTTTAAATGGCTTAAATCGCGCGGGGTCACGGCGATTATTACCGGCGAAAAGGGCATAACCACGATTACCCGGCACGGGCTGGAAGAATACGTGGCCGATTGCGTTATTCTGCTCGACCATACCATCGTCGACCGCGCGGCCACCCGGCGATTGCGGGTTGTCAAGTATCGCGGCTCGGCCCACGGCACCGATGAGTTCCCCTTTTTGATCCAGGAAACGGGCATTTCGGTGCTGCCCATTACCTCGCTCAATCTTGAACATACGGTATCAAAAGAGCGCATTTCCACCGGTATCGAGCGCTTGGATTCCATGCTCGACGGCAAGGGTTTTTACCGGGGCTCCAGCATTCTGGTTTCGGGACCATCCGGCGCCGGAAAATCAACCGTCGCCGCCCATTTTGCGGCGGCCGCCTGCAAAAGAAACGAACGTGTGCTCTATTTTGCCTTCGAAGAATCCGGTAATCAAATTGCGCGTAATATGTTGTCGGTAGGCATTAACCTGTTGCCTTTTATCAAGAACGGGACCCTCAAAGTGCATGCCGCCCGGCACACGGCCTATGGTCTGGAAATGCATTTGGCAACCATGCATAAAATCATTACCGACTTTAAGCCTAAAACCATCATTGTAGATCCAATGTCGAATTTAATGGCCTCGGGGACGATGACCGAAGTCAAATCCATGCTCGTGCGTTTAATTGATTTTATTAAAGTCAGTCAGATTACCGCCATGTTTACCGATGTCGGGACCATTGCCTCCGGCGAAAGCACGG
>JAQUMP010000449.1 GCA_028718065.1 Chitinivibrionales bacterium
ATATTTACCTGGCTCATCGCCCTGCCGCTCGGCATATACGCGGCGGTGCACCAGTATTCGTGGGCCGACCGCGTCCTTTCGGTTGTTTCCTATTTCGGCATGTCGCTCCCCGGTTTTTTCCTGGCGCTGCTGTTAATGTATCTGGTGTATGCCGGCAGCAACCTGCCCGTGGTGTCGGCCCTGCCCATCGGCGGCATGGTTTCCGCCAATTACGCCCAGCTTTCCTGGACCGGCCAGATGCTTGACAGATGCGCACACCTGATCCTGCCGGTTTTTATCCTTACCATAAGCTCCCTGGCGGGCCTGCAGCGCATCAGCCGGGGCAACATGCTCGAAGAGTTGCGTAAACAGTATGTGGTGACCGCGCGCGCCAAGGGGCTTCCCGAAGGGCGCGTGATTTACCACCATGCCTTGCGCAATGCCATTAACCCACTCATTACGCTTTTCGGCTTTGAATTGTCGGCCTTGCTTTCGGGCGCTGCGGTGCTGGAGATCATCGTCAACTGGCCTGGCCTGGGGAGCCTGATGCTGGCGGCGGTGCGCAGCCAGGACGTGTTTTTGGTGATGGGGGACATGCTTATCGGCGGCGTACTCTTAACATGCGGCAATCTTATCGCCGATATTCTGCTTATTGTGGTCGATCCGCGGGTGCGCTCATGAGCGCCCCATTTAAGAGCCGGATCACGGAAAAATTGTTCGCCCATCCCCTGGCAATGCCGGGACTTGTTATCCTCTGTTTTCTTTATGCGGTCATGGTTTTTGCGGAATTCCTGGCGCCGTACGGTCTCGATAATGACAAACGCGAAAACTCCTATGTTCCGCCTGCCAAGCTTCATTTTTATTACAAGGGCCATTTTTCCCTGCGGCCGGTGGTGTATCCGCGCTCGTTTACTTTTAACGAGTATCACGACCGGTACTATATCGAAGACACCACCAAACCCTACTTTTGCGGAATGCTCGTGAAAGGCGACCGGGTAAAATTATGGGGCGTTTTTCCCTGTTCCCGCCATCTTTTCGGCATCATCAATGCGGATGGCGATAGGTGCCGGCTCTACCTTTTGGGCGGCGACAGCGTCGGCCGCGATCTTTTGTCGCGGATCATTTACGGCAGCCGCGTCTCCCTGACCATCGGTCTTCTGGGTGCGGCCATTACGTTTCTGATGGGCTTTTTCATCGGCGGTCTTTCCGGTTACTACGGCGGGACATTTGACTGGATGACCATGCGTTTTGCCGAATGTTTTATGCTGGTGCCGGAATTTTTCCTGATGCTGGCGCTGCGCAGCGCATTCCCGATCAATCTTTCTTCCATACAGGTCTATTTGCTTATCATTATCATCATAAGCTTTATCGGTTGGGCGCATCTGGCCCGGGTCATTCGCGGCATGGCGCTTTCTATTAGTAAACGAGATTTCGTTACGGCCGCGCGCGCCATGGGAGCCACCGACCTGTCGATCGTGTTCCGCCACGTTTTGCCGCAGACGTTTTCCTACGCCACGGTCTCGCTGACGCTCTCGATTCCCGGCTACATTCTGGCGGAATCCTTTCTCAGCCTTATCGGGCTGGGCATCCAGGACCCGCAAGCCAGTTGGGGCAATCTGCTTTCGGCCGCCATGAACATTTCGGAGATACAGTATCATCCCTGGATTTTGCTGCCGGGCGTGTGCATTTTTCTGACGGTGATGGCGTTTAATTTTATCGGCGACGGCCTGCGCGATGCCCTGGACCCGAATAAGTAACGGACAGGCCCTCAAATTTTCGTTGGATGATTCCGGTTTTTTGATATAATTTCTTAATTGCAATCGATGTCACGCGCCCCCTTAAAATCCCCCCGCAGGGGGGATTTGCAATAAAATCAAATTAAGTCTCCCTTCGGGGGATTTAGGGGGTGAGTTTTGTTTTCCCCTATAAGGAGGTTTTCGCATGAACAAAATAGGCATCTATTACGCGTACTGGACGCACGATTGGGACGCGGACTTTATTCCCTATGTAAAGAAAGTCGCCAAACTGGGATTCGATATCCTGGAAGTAAATTCAGGCACGGTCGTAAACATGGGCAAAAGCGCGCGCCAAAAATTAAAAGACGCGGCCTGTAAAGAGGGCATCGAGCTTACCTATTGCATCGGCCTCTCCGCCGAATACGACATTGCCTCGGACAATAAAACCATCAGAAAAAACGGCATTAATTATTTAAAAAAGAGCGCCGAAATGCTCAAGGACATGCAGGGTAAAAAATTATCGGGCATCATTTACAGCAGTTGGCCCGGAAACTTTGACCCCAAAAAAATATCCAAAGAGAAGGCATGGGAAAACAGCGTTAAAAGCATGCGGGAAGTGGCGCCCCTGCTGGAAGATTACGATGTTTTTTTTAATGTTGAAGTCGTTAACCGCTTCGAGCAGTATCTGCTGAACACCTGCGACGAGGCACTCGCCTATGTAAACCAGGTCGGCAGCCCGCAAGTAAAAGTTTTGCTGGACACCTATCACATGAATATCGAGGAGGACCACATCGGCGCGGCTATAATAGCGGCCGGGAAACACTTAGGGCACCTGCACATCGGCGAAAATAACCGCCGTCCGCCGGGATACGGCCACATTCCCTGGAAGGAAGTCGGCAGCGCCTTAAAGAAAATCAAGTATAACCAGGCGATCGTCATGGAACCCTTTTTAATGCCCGGCGGCGAAGTGGGCCGGGACATCCGGGTGTTCCGTGACTTGCGCTATGGGGCCGATCTTGACAAAGAGGCTAAAAAGGCGCTCAATTTTATCAGAAAAATCGTGAACTAAGGGGAAAAAAGCATGCGAAAAATACGCGTAGGAATCCTTACTTTTTCCGACGAGCGCGAATATATCCATAAAGACCTCTACGCCCTTAATCAAAAGTACCAGGACGCGCTCGAAAAGGTCCTGGCGGCCACGGGCGAAATCGAGGTGTTTGCCGGCAAAGAAATCATCGGGACCAATACCGCCGCCAAAGCGGAGGCCCTGCGGCTCAAAGAAAATAATGTCGACCTTACTATTTTTAATTATGCCATCTGGTGCTACCCGCGCTTCACGGCCATCGCCACTAATTTTGCGCCGGGGCCCTATCTCCTGTTCAGCAATCTGCACCCGTCTGAATGCGGCATGGTGGGCATGCTGGCGGCGGCCGGGACCCTTGACCAGCTCGGGCTCAAGTACCGACGCCTGTGGGGCGATATTCATGATGCCGAGGTCGCCGGCAAGGTAATATCGTTTGTAAAGTCCGCGGGCGCGATCGCCCAGGTGCGGGGACAGACGTTCGGCAACTTCGGCGGCAGGCCGCTGGGAATGTATACGGCGGTTTCCAACCAGGACCAGTGGCAGAAATTGTTCGGCGTGGATGTGGAAAGCATCGAGCAGGAAGACATCGTCCGGTCGGGCAATAAGGCCGACGACAAAAAGGTTGAAAATGCGCTTGGTTGGCTGCAAAACAATGTCGGCCACATCGGCTATGACGGCAAAGGGCTTACGCCGGAAAAATTAAAATTGCAGATCCGTTCGTATTATGGATTGCGGGAAATCATTCGTAAACGAAACCTCGATTTTGTCGGGATCAAAGCTCATGGCGATTTAACGGACAATTACGTGACCATGGATGTTGCCGAGGCATTTTTGAACGACCCCTACGATTGGGATGGCCCGCACGAACCCAT
>JAQUMP010000450.1 GCA_028718065.1 Chitinivibrionales bacterium
CAAAGAATTTTTGCGTGATGCTATTGTCGCCTTGAATGAGCGTCGCTAAATAGAGGCCGCTTGCGCACGCGCCGCGCCAAACAACGGCCGACGAATTGTCGCCGCTTGTTTCCCATAGTTTACGTCCGGTAATGTCCCGTATCTGCAACGCGAATGGCCTCAGGTCGGGCCGCAGCATCTGGAAAACCATTCCTTCTTTTCCCGAAGGCGCCGTTTTTAAACCAAAAGAACCGGGGCGCCGCGCGGCTGCGCCCTTAATTGCTTTTACCCCAGTGTAAACGAGCGGCTGCGGGACCTTGCCGTATTCTTCGAACCATTGCGGCAGAGGCACATTCTGCACCGGAATGCTGTAAACGCCATTGGCATAGCTTCCGCCCGATTGCAGAATGGCTTTTTTGGCAATGTCAACGCATGAATCAACAACTTTCACGAACGTCCATCCGGATACGCCGGTGCCGGAATAGGTGCACCCGGTATCATTTGATGTTTTTGACACATAGGCGCTTATCCATTGCGGTGGTAGATTCGAATATCCGAGCATGGACCCCAGAATGGCGCCGGCGTCTCCACAGTTACAGTCGGCGTCTTGACCCATGCGCGCCGCATCCAAGGTGGTTACCATCATATCGCCATTCCCCCATAAAAGCGCGATGGTGGCAACAGCAGTCTGGGCCCGGCTGCCGTTCCCGCCGTCATTGACAACCGCATGCGGCGTTTGACCATTCAGGCCGAAGGCCCAATTCATGGCGTCCCAGTATGTTTTGGTGGGGTTATGGTCGTGATACCAGATGAGCGTATCCACATTTTTGCCGATATCGCATTGTAAAGGAACGGCCTTGCGCGCCTCCTTGACGATCGTGTGAATGTCCGTATAAAGCGGCGCTATGGAACAGGCCACGTCTAAAAATATTGTTGCATAATAGCCGTTGGCATAGACAATGACATGCGCACAGATACTGTCAAGCTTGACACATGCGGCCGGCAGTCCCGGCGTGACAAAGCCAATCCATTGACTATAGAAAGAAAAACCGATCCCTTCGGATGCCGGGCAGGTACAACCGTAACCGTTCTTTACTACGCCGTTTAACGGCCACCCTCCGCTGTACGGCGGCAGGATGCCATTTTTAAGGCATGCCATGGCCGCGGTATTTGCACACCAAATGGGATACGTAGTTTTTTTAAAGGCATCGGCATAGTCTTGCATGGTTGCAGTGAAAATGCCATTAGCGCCATTTTTCTGGTCATTCATCGTGTTTATAAACGGTATTGGACAATAGGTATCATCATCATTGCATCGGATTACCTCGAAATTCCCACCACCAAAAGAAGTGGCCAGCGTGCGGTTCTGGTCCGGTCCGGCGCCCTCATAGGGCTGCCCCAGAGAGTTGGCGGCGGATTTTGCCAGCCATCCGCCTTTGATTCTGTCGATAAGTTGAGCGTCGGTTAATTTAAACGTATCGGGAGGGGTTTGCGCGAAAACCATTCCGGTAAACATGAGCAACCCGATTAACGCGAAATAGAACCTTGTTTTGTCGGCAAACTTTTGAGAACGCATTAAACCACTCTCCCTTGTTAAGTATTTACAGGACATTTGGATGCTTGGAATTTTACGGCCTTATTATTTTCACGCCTGCATCGGCCGATTTTAAGATGTAAATCCCCGACCGTGCATTCTGGGGCAATTTCCCGTTTTGGGAAATGCCGATCATGCGGCCGCGGACATCGTAAATCCTGGCATTTTGTGCGTTCTGTAAATTAGCGGCAGCCGCCGCGATGTTTCCTTTTGGCGCTATGACGCCGCTCGTGCCGCCTTCGCGCACCTGGAGCGCGTTAATGACGGGGCCCTTATCGCCGCTGCCGTTTTGCGTTCCGGAAAAAGTCAACTTTGGAGCAGTCGCACCGGCTGTAAACGTCCCGATTACATATTGGCCGGCCCCCAAACCATTGACTTTGCTTTTATCCAGCACGACCGAGTCCCCGCAGGTTATCGTCGTGTTGCCGCCATCGTAATAGGCGTCGCAGGACCAGATCTGAATCTGGTAGGTATGGCCGCTTGTCAAGTTATTCAGCGTTATCGTATATTTGTCGGCGTAATCCACAAAGAGGCCGGCTTGAAGCATGTTACCATAAGAACCGGTAACGCCATCAGGAACTCGAAAAGCCATCTGATCGACGCCCGGCGCCACACTGCCGCTCACGGGAGCAATGGTAAGATTATAGGGGGAAGTACCGACGTTCGTAGAGCTACCGGTACCCTTAAATGGTACGCCGTTTAAGGTTTTATCCGTGCCGATCCAGACATAGGC
The DNA here is from genome assembly GCA_028718065.1 of Chitinivibrionales bacterium. Taxonomy (GTDB): domain Bacteria; phylum Fibrobacterota; class Chitinivibrionia; order Chitinivibrionales; family FEN-1185; genus JAQUMP01. The sequence continues at coordinate 2,307 of JAQUMP010000450.1, forward strand.
ATATTTTAACGTTCCCGTCTTGATGACATCGGTGCTGTCTTTAACATACGCCGGGCTACCCCAGGTAACTATTCCGGGGGTTCCACCTATAGAAAAAACACCCGATACGTCTTTGGTTGCCTTTACAGCAGGGTCATAGGGCGCTTCCAGTTCGACCTTGCATTGGCTCGATGCGCAATTGATGGTGGTGCCTATGGAATTAACAAACGATTGCGGTATTTTCCATTTAAATGTGCCGACATTCCCATTATAATAAGCAGCATTGCCATCGTGAATAAGAACGCTCGCAATGAGTGACGACCAAGTTAAACCATTGTCAGCGGTAAATTGGATATCCAGCCCCGTGGTCGTGGTGTTTGCCAGCCTGGTCCAGGAAATGGTGAGCGTATCTCCTATTTTATAGGTTGCTGCCTGTACGGGCGCGGTAATGGTAACCGGTCGGTAAACGAGCACCGATGCCGTGGCGCTTTTTGTTACGCCATTGTAGGCGGCGGTTGCCGTGACGGTATACGGTCCGCCGGCCGCGGATCCAGCGGAAAATATCCCGCTGGTGGAATCGATTGACTGGCCGGATACGGTCCACTTGAATGTGGGCGTAAGACTGGACCCGTTACCGGCAGTGGCAGCAGCGGAATAAAGTATCGTCGACCAGGTGCTGGTTGTGCATATCGCCGGCGAGACGGTTACATTTGCCAAAGTCAAGGAAGGATCGGTTACCTGAAATGCGACGGCATAAGAGCCGGTTTGCGGTTGAGCGTTCGTGCAGGTTACGTTCACCGTCGCTGAATAAGACCCGATAGCGAGTGAGCCGAGCGCAACTGTATTGGTGAGCGTCTGAGCGTTCCCCGAACCACCGGCGACAACGGTAAGCCATCCTGAGCCGCTTGAATAGCTGGTGGTGGTGGTTACGGTGTTAAGGGTCCCGTTTCCGCTATTGGCGATCTGGACCGTTTTTGCCGCCGGAGATGTCGCACCAAGATTAGCTGCAAAAGTAAGCGAGGCAGGGTTTAAGACCATCGTTGAAGTCTGCACTGACGATCCAACCCAGAAATCGCCTCCATCACCCAATCCGGTAATGACGTTTTCTCCCGTAACCCAGTTAAACAAATTCTGTTCGGTTGTTGATGAAGCAAGGCTTCTGCAGATCCAAGCAGTGTCGTTTGTAGCGCCGCCGCTACCATACCAATTATGAAAATTGCCGCATTCAATATCTTTTATGAATGATCCCATAATTGGCGTTGAGCCGGTAGCAACAAGAGTACTCGCTATGCCGCCCGGATAATTAAGATTATAAATTTGGTAGCCGGAATGGTCCTGTTTTCCGAATAAAAGATAATGGCCGTCAAACGACATACCGCCTCCGCAACCGCTGAGCGTATAAGCC
>JAQUMP010000451.1 GCA_028718065.1 Chitinivibrionales bacterium
AGGGGATTTCCGCGCGCAGGGCGTGGGGCTTGCCGGCCGGCATGATAATCGCCTGCGGCATGGCGACACTATGCAGTGCTCCTTGGATGGTAATCGCCGCCGCCCCGTCGATGATTTGCACCAGCGCGTCGAAGGGCGCGGTGTGCTCGCTTAGGCCCTGCCCTTTGTCAAAAGCAAAGACCGTAACCGTGCCGCTGGGCTTGTCGATAATCGTGCGGCTCACCACGGCGCCCTCCTGATAATCAACCAGCGCGCTATAGTTAAAAGCCGTGGCGATGAGACGGGGATCGGTCCCTTTAAATTCCGGGTTCGGCATAACGGCTCCTTGATGAGTGATGTTTGACCGGAAATATAAATCGGCAGAGGTTGTTAGCAACAGGCTTTTTTGCTCTGTGGGATCAATTATTTTTATATTTTCCGTGAAAAATAGGAAAAATATTTTTTATTCTTATCCGTAATTAAAAGCTTTAAAAGGCGATATCCCTATCCCTAAGTTAAGACCATTAAAACCAAACCTATGAAAAGCTTCGGCCGATTATTTGCAGCGTCGCTGCTGTTAACCGTATCAATTTTTTGCCCTGCCGGGGCCGCTTATATCACCACGACCGTGGACCGCGATAGTTTTTACGTGGGCGACCCGGTCGCGCTTTCCATTACGCTCATTGTTCCGCCCAAGGCTTCGGTACTGGCGCCGCCGTTTGACAAGGGCGACCGGAAAATCGTCGTTAAAAGCGTTACGCCTTTTAAAACCGAGCGCAAAAGTTCGGATAGTTTGCGGTACGCCGTCGTTTTTACGAGCTATACGGTCGAGCCCTGCACCCTGGCGGCCCTTGCGTTTGTCGTAACCACGCAAGCCAGGGCCGAAACCCTCTATTCGGCGATAAAGCCGCTCAAAGTTATTTCGCTCGTTAGTTCCGATACCGCCGGCATTAAAGACCTTAAGCCCCCGCAATCGGCCGGGGCGGCGCCGCTGACCTGGCTTTACTTTCTGCTTTTTGTTTTGTTCCTGCTGGCCGGGGTATGGTTGACAAAGAGGTATGCCCACAAGAAAATCGAACGCTCCGCGCCGCCGCCAAAGGCGCCGTTTGAGGAGGCCCTGGAAGCGCTGGCGCTTCTTGACGCCCGGCAGTTAATCATAAAGGGGCTTTTCCGGGAGCATGTGTTTATCCTTTCGGACATTTTTAAACGCTACATCGAGCGCCGCTTCGGCGTAAACGCCGCCGAATTTACGACATCGGAAATGCTCGACTGGATCCAGAGCTCGGCCTTGCCGCCGGCGCCCCGCAAAAGCGGCGAGTGGTTTTTTAAAACGACCGACCCAATAAAATTCGCCAAGATGGTTCCGGAGCGGGATATTGCAGAACAATTGGGGCGCGAGGTCCGCGCCTTTTTAGATCAGACGCATACGCAGGAACCGAGCGCCGCCGTTGCCGCGGAAGGCCCTTTGTCACCGCAAGCCAAAGGCGGCAGTCATGCGGTTTAAGGACCCTCTTTTTTTTCTGGCGCTGATCGCCTTAATCCCCGCGCTGTGGTTCTATTTGCGCCGTCAAAAGCGCGCGCGCACGGCACTGCGGTTTTCCACCCTGGCGCTTTTTTCCCAGGCGCCGGCTTCGCTGCGCGCGCGGCTGCGGCATCTGCCGTTTGTTTTGCAGTGCCTGGGCCTTATAAGCCTTACCATCGCGCTGGCACGGCCCCAGAAAGGATTGACGGAAGAAGAAGTAACCACCGAAGGCATCGATATTATCATCGTGCAGGATATTTCCACAAGCATGAAATGCCTGGATTTTAAGCCGCAGAACCGCCTTTATGTGGCCAAACAGACTATAAAACAATTTATAAGCCAGCGCGTGAGCGACCGGATTGGTCTGGTGGTATTTTCCGGCCGCAGTTTTACCAAGTGCCCGCTCACGCTCGATTACGGCATACTGCAGCAGTTCGTGGACGACATAACCTTTACCGAAAATGACGACGGTACCGCCATTGGTACGGCGATCGCCACGGCGGCCATGCGCCTGCAGCAGTCCAATGCCAAAAGCAAAATCATGATTTTAGTCACCGACGGCGCCAACAACCGCGGCGAAATTTCGCCCATAACCGCGGCCAATGCGGCCGGAACGCTCGGCATAAAAATTTACACGATCGGCGTGGGCCGCTCGGGCGAAGTGCCCTACCCCTTTGAAATGATCGACCGATTTACCGGAAAAGTCGTCGGCACGCAGGTGCAGATGATCCAGTCGGACCTGGACGAACAAACCTTAGTCAATATCGCCGCGGCCACGCACGGCCGTTTTTTTCGGGCCACGAACGCCGAGCAGCTCAAGGAAATTTACGGTATTATTGACAAACTGGAAAAGACGGAAATAAAGACAAAGTCCTATACAACCTATTCTGATAAGTTTTACATCTGGTTGGTTTTAGGCGGGTTGCTTTTTGTACTTGAGTTGATTTTGAGTAATTCTATATTGCGAAAGATACCGTGATTTTTTTATTATTTTTATTTGGGGGCGTTGCGGGGGTTTCCCCCGCTGTGAGGGGTGTGCCGAAAATCCCGACGAAGTCGGGAGTTGAGGCCAGGGGAGAACCTTCTCCCCACCAAAAGGAACAGGTATTTATTCTATGAGATTCGGCTCGCCGCAATATTTCTGGCTCCTGCTGCTGATCCCGGCGTTCATCGGGTTCTTTATTTATGCGCACCAGCGCCGCCGGAGCGCCCTGGACCGCTTTGCCGGCCCAACGATCGCGGGCAAACTTATTCCGGCGGGGCTCACGGGCCGGCAGGTGGTTGCCTGGGTTCTGTTTTTATGTTTCTTTTTCTTCTGGGCCATAAGCCTTGCCCGGCCGCGCTTCGGCGTGGCCATGGAAATGGTGGAACGCAGGGGTGTTGACATAATGGTGGCGCTGGACGTTTCGCGCTCCATGCTCGCCGAAGACGTAACGCCCAGCCGCCTCAAGCGCGCCAAGTTGGAAACCGGCCGGCTGATCGATCTGCTCAAGGGCGACCGCATCGGCATAATAATTTTTGCGGGAGAGAGTTTTGTGGAGTGCCCGCTCACACTCGACTACGGCGCCGCCAAGATGTTCCTGGAAAATATTTCCAGCGACTGGATCGACCTGCAGGGCACCTCGCTCGGCGAGGCCATAACGCAGGCCGTAAAGTCGCTCACGGCCAAATCCAAAAAGAACAAGGTGCTTATTATCCTCTCCGACGGCGAAGACCACGAGGGCAACGTGCTGGAGGCCGCGCGCGCCGCCGCGGCCGCGGGCGTAAAGGTTTATACGGTGGGAATCGGCAGCGAACAGGGCGTGCCTATTCCGGTAAGTAAAGCCGGCGGCAATATCGTTTACAAAAAAGACAATGCCGGCAACCTGGTCATGACGCGGCTCGACCCGGAAATACTGGAAAAAATCGCCGTGGAGGGCGGGGGCAAATATTTTCAGGCCGGCACCGATTTGGACCTGCCGCGGATCTACGGCGATATCGCGCGCATGGAAAAATCCGATTTCGGGCTTAACCGCATGACCACCTATGAGGAGCAATACCAGATCTTTTGCGGCATTGCGCTGCTCATCGCGCTGATCGCGCTTTTTTGGCCGCAACCCAAAAAAATGCCCGATAAAATATCCGGATTATAACGTATGAATAAAATTTCCTTAAGCATCGTCGTGTTTTTGGCCGTTGTGGTA
>JAQUMP010000452.1 GCA_028718065.1 Chitinivibrionales bacterium
GGCCCATAATTTAAGTTGACCGAATCGCATTGCAGTTTGCCGATGCACTAATTGCCCTGCCAAAACATTTTATGCACACCATCCTGAAATCTCTCCATGTAGATATAAAAAACCGGCGTGACAAAAGCGTTAGAAACTGCGAAAATAGCAGCCCTCCCACCACGGCAATACCGAGCGGACGCCGTGATTCCGAACCGGCCCCCAAGCCGATGGCGATGGGCAAGGTGCCCATGAGCGCGGACATGGTCGTCATCATGATCGGACGGAAGCGGACCAAACATGCCGCCACGATCGCCTCGCGCGGGGACTTGCCTTCGTCGTGCTGGGCATGCTGGGCGAAGTCGATCATCATGATGCCGTTCTTCTTGACAAGTCCTATAAGCATGATGATCCCCACAAAAGCGTAGATGCTTAACTGCACGTTAAAAATAAGCAGCGTCACCAGTGCGCCGAACCCGGCAAAGGGCAGCGCCGATAGAATGGTAACCGGGTGGAAAAAACTTTCGTATAAAATGCCGAGGACCAGATAAATCACCAGGATCGCCATCAGGAGCAGCAAGCCCAAACCCTGGAACGACGATTGGAACGCCTGGGCCGTCCCCTGAAAACTGGTGACGATGCCTCCCGGAATAATTTCGCGGCCGAGACGCTGCACCTGATCTACCGCCGTACCGAGCGCAAAGCCCGGCGCCAGATTAAACGATATCGTAACCGAAGGGAGTTGACCGAGATGGTTTACCGAGGCCGGACCGATGTTCTGGCCGATAGACGCAACGGCATTCAGCGGCACGAGCCGGCCGGTTGACGAATGAATATAGAGGGACGTTAGGTTGGCCGGATCGAGTTGATATTTGGGAAGAAGCTCCAGGATCACCCAGTACTCATTATTGGGTGCATAAATGGTGGAGATTTGTCCCGATGAATAGGCGCCGGCCAGCGCCGTCTCGATTTTGTCCGCGGTGATCCCTAAAGACGAAGCTTTGTCCCGGTCGATGGTGATATTTACCTGGGGATTGCGGATTAAAAGATCGCTGGTCACGTCCTCCAGGCCCTTGATTTTTCGCATTTGTTCGGTCATCTGCTGCGCGGCCTGGAAAAGTTTTGCGGGGTCAGTTCCCTGTAATGTGTATTGATATTGACTTTGTGAAAGCGTTGCGCCGAACGAAATCGAGGGAGGGTTCTGCAAGAAAACTTTAAAACCCGGTATCTGTGAAAGCTTTGTCCGTAATTCCTGTATAATCAGGTCGGGGGTCAATTTCCGCTGCGAAGCCGGCGTAAGATGCATGAAAAGAAATCCCTGATTTGAAGCCAGAAAGCCGCCGACGCTCGCCATGAAAGCCGCAATGTTGGGGTCGCCTCGTATCACCGACGCCGCTGCGAGCTGGTGCGCTTTCATGGCGTCGAAGGAGATTCCTTCCGGTCCTTGGGCAACACCGATGAGCCGGCCCGTGTCCTCGCTCGGAAAGAACCCTTTGGGAATTTTTACATACAGCAGCAGGGTCAGCGCGAGCACGACGATCGATGCGACGGCCACCAGCCGCCGGTTGTCAAGCGACCAATCCAGCCCGCGCCCATAGAGCGTGCGCAAATTATTAAAGGCGTTTTCCGTGGTCAGAAAGAGCTTGCCGTGGCGCACTTCTCCCGGCGGACGCAAGAGACGGCCGGCGAGCATGGGCGTAAGGCTTAAGGAAACAAACCCCGAAATCAGAATGGCAACGGCAATCGTAACGGCGAATTCATGGAAAAGCCTGCCGATAATGCCGCCCAGAAACAAAACCGGAATAAATACGGCCACGAGGGAGAGTGTCATGGAGAGGATCGTAAAGCTTATTTCCCGCGAGCCGTTCAAGGCCGCCGTGAGCGGCGGCTCGCCGAGCTCAATATGCCGGACGATGTTTTCGAGCATGACGATGGCATCGTCCACGACAAACCCGATCGAGAGCGTCAGCGCCATCAGCGACAAATTATCGAGCGAATAGCCCAGCCGCCACATTATTGCAAACGTGCCGATCAGCGACAGCGGCAGGGCCAGCGACGGGATCAGGGTGGCCGAAAAATTCCGCAGGAATATGAAAATGACCAGGATCACCAGCGCCAGGGCGATGAGCAGGGACCGCTTGACATCAAGGACGGACGCCTTGACACCTTCGGACCGGTCGTACAGCACTTGTAAATCGACGGCGGCCGGCAATTTCGACCTGAAACTCGGCAGCAGCGCCTTAACGGCATTGGCCACCGCCACGGTGTTGGTGCCGGGCTGGCGCTGGATCGCCAGAATAATCCCCCGCTGGTTTATAAACCAGGCCGCGGTCTTGCTGTCCTGCACGCCGTCGACAACCTCGCCCAGCTCGCCGAGCCGAACGGGGCGGCCGTTGCGATAGGCCACGATGATTTTTTTATAGGCCTCGGCGTTCAGGAGTTGCCCGGTGGCAAGGACCGTATAGGCTTTGGTGGCGCCGTAGAGCGTGCCGGTGGGAAGGTTAACATTTGCGGCATTTACGGCGTTCTGGACGTCGTCGATGCCCAGATTGCGGCTGGCCAGCGCATTGGGATCGATCTGCACCCGCACCGCGTACTTCTGCGATCCGTAAACCAGCACCTGGGCGACGCCGTCGACCATGGAGATTTCCTCCGAAAGCATGGTCTCTCCGTATTCGTCAAGAGCGTAAATCGGCAAAGTCGGCGAGGTAAGCGCGATGTAAAGGATCGGCTGGTCGGCGGGGTTTACCTTGCGATACGACGGCGGCGCCGGCATATTCGGCGGCAACTGGCGCTGCGCCACCGCAATGGCCGATTGAATGTCCTGCGCAGCGGCGTCGATATTGCGGCTCAGAACAAACTGCACGGTAATCTGGGTTACGCCGGCCCGGCTGGTAGAACTCATGGAACTGATCCCGGCGATCGTGGTAAACTGGCGCTCAAGCGGCGTGGCCACCGCGGCGGCCATGGTTTCGGGCGTGGCCCCGGGCAGCGACGCCGTTACGAGGATCGTGGGAAAATCAACCGTCGGCAAATCGCTCACGGGCAAGGCGTTGTAGGCGACGATCCCGAAAATGAGAATTCCCATCATGACAAGCGTGGTCATGACCGGGCGCCGAATGAATATGGCCGAAAGGTTCATCGCGGCTTGTCCCCCTGCACCGGCGGCGTAAGTCCGGAGCGGATGGTTATGGCGGATCCCGGCGTGAGCCCGAACTGGCCGTCGGTCACGACCCTTTCGCCGGGTTGGACCCCTTTTTCGATAACGACCCAATCGTTATACTTTGCACCCGCAACAATGCTGCGCATTTGGGCCGAGTCGCCGGATACGACAACATAAACAAAATCTCCCCGCTGTGACGATTGTACGGCGGCCGCCGGGACCACCGTCGCATTCTTAAGCAGGGAAAGCACCAGGCGCACCGCCACAAACTGGCCGGGCCACAGGGCGCGGTCGGCATTGGGGATTGTCGCTTTAAGCAAAATGGTGCCGGTTGCCGTATCCACGGCGTTATCGATAAACGTGAGTTTTCCGCTGTAAACCCTGGCCGAATCCGCCGTAAAAAACACCGCTACTTCCGGCTCTCCCGCCTGCGCCGCCTGCCGGACTTTTACGAGCATTTCTTCGGGCACCGCAAAATCGACCCGAATGGGCGCGATTTGGTTGATAATAACCAAAGGGTTTGAGCTGTTGGCA
>JAQUMP010000453.1 GCA_028718065.1 Chitinivibrionales bacterium
CAATTCTTATGAATTTGGCCGGATACGGCCCCGCTGCAAAAAAACTGGGAATGCATTGCGCGGACTTTGACAAAGGGCGCCACACGCCGTTTCCGCAGGGCATTCGCGTTAAGAATTTTACCATCTGCAACGCGGCTCTTAGCGCCGACGGCCTGATAAGTATTGCAAAAGTAAAGACCCACAGCCTTACCCGCATTACGGCCGCGGTCAAAAACCAGTTCGGCTGCGTGCCCGGCAGTCTTAAAGGCCAAATGCACGCCCGCTATCCGGACGTTTTTGATTTTTCCAAAATGCTCGTGGACCTTACCCTGTGCATAAAACCCCGGCTCTATATTGCCGACGGCATTGTCGCCATGGAGGGCAATGGCCCCCAGAGCGGCGATCCGTTCCCGCTGAACGTGCTGCTTATGTCGGCCGATCCGGTGGCGCTGGATACGGTGATTTGCAAATTAATCGACCTCGATCCGGGCTTTGTGCCCACGATTACGGCCGGCGCCGATGCCAGCCTGGGTATTAACAAATGGGAATCAATAAACCGCGTCGGCGACAATCTTGAGGACTTGCGGCAACCCTCATTTTCGGTCGTGCGGCGGCCGGCTCTGTCCCGCAAAGGCGGAAAAATCGTTGCCTTTATCAAAGCCGTGACCTGCGAGCGCCCGGTAATTGACAAGCGCGCCTGCACGCGCTGCGGGACCTGCATAAAGGTCTGCCCGCTTGCGCCCAAGGCGCTCGCCTGGCCCACTGAACGCGACAATACGTTGCCCGGCCATAAAAAAATCCCCCGGTACGATTATCACGCTTGCATTCGCTGCTTCTGCTGCCATGAATTCTGCCCGCACCGCGCCATTAGCATCCGGCAGCCCTTGGCAGGCCGATTCCTGCCACTGTTGACCTATCTGGCGCTTCTGATTTCAAAATCCCGGCGCAAAAAGCGGTAATTGCATGGACGATTTACCCGCCATACCGATTTTAAGCGACCCGCCGCGCAAAAACGACGCCCTGTTTATGGTCGGCGCCGGCAAGCCCAAACCCAATGTACATGCCTACGAGCAGACCGAAACCGAGGTCGTCTGCGGGCCGTCCTGCAAACCCGACCGGGAAATATTTCTTGACAATTGCAAAGCCGACGGCGTTTTAGTGCGGATGCGACGCGGCGGCGGGGGGGTTGTGGTATTAATGCCGGGAGTGGCGGTGATTGTTATCGTGGGGCTGCGCCGGAGCGATGAGGCGATTAAAGATTTGCATCGGCGCATTCACCGGCCGCTCATCGCCATTCTCGACCCGGCCGGACAAATCGGAATTCGCCAGGACGGCGTCAGCGATCTTTGCATCGGCGATCAAAAGATCCTGGGAAGTTCGCTCTACCTGGGCAATGATCCGTTTTATTTCTATTATCAATCTTCTTTACTGGTAAATCCCGATCTTAAGCTCATCGACCGCTATTGCCGTCATCCGCTGCGGGAACCGGCGTATCGCAGCGGGCGACCGCATGCGGACTTTTGCACGACACTTGCGCGCCAGGGGGTTTCCTGCACCGTCAAGGAGCTTTGCGAGGCAATTAATTTAAAATTTTATTCGGAATTCCAAAAACATCCCGTTTAGCCTCAAGATAGTACACAAAATTTTTGTAGGGCACGTCGGCCTGGACGCGATGGTCGATGTGCGGTATGAATCCGCCTTCGTCAACCAGGGGCTTAAGGCGCAATAACTCTTTGCGGATTTCATCGGTCCCCTTGAGCAGGACGACTTTGTCGAATCCACCCATCATGCGCACTCCCGGATAGAGGCGGCGCAGCGTTTCGGGATGAATACCGGCATTTACCTCCAGCGGAAAAATTATATTGACCCCGTTTTGGAGCCAGGTGGGCACCAAGAGCCGGTTGTCGCCGTCGCAATCCACCCATGCAAATTGGGTGCCCGATTTATGATAAACATCCATAGCGCGTTTGTAAACAGGTCCGCATTTGCTGCTAAAAAAGTCCGGGCTCACGATCGGGCCGGTTTTAAAGGCGATATCCTCCCACCAGACCACCGTGTCCGGCGACAGGTGTTTGGTCACCTCCTGGGCAACGTAATAAAAAACATCACTTAAATCCTCAAGGATTTCGTCGATCAATTCGGGCTGCGTGCAGGTTGAAATCGAAAAACCTTCGAACCCCATAAAATCGCGGATCCAACCCGCGGTGCTGCCGGTAAAAACGCTCAAAATATAATTGCGGCCTTTTACCTGGCGGCCGATTTCGGCGATATTCTCCGGTATGCGCGCCTGCAGCTCCGGTAAAAAACGCTTCTTAAAAGGAAGATAGGTTTCCCGGTCTTTTATGGGAAAATCCAGGTAATGGGGAATGGTATCTTTCCCATTTGTAAAGACCTGGCACTTGATATGGCGGCTATCGTACTTGACCGTGTATTTTTCGTTTTTTTCGATGATTTCTTCCGGGAACACCGGCAAAATACCGGTGTTGATGCCCACGTAGCGTTCCCATTGGTCAAACCCGAAAAAAAGGTCGGCTTTAACGTCGTCGGTGACCGAAGCGGGCATGCCTTCCTCACGCCAGCGTTTGAGAGTGTCGCTCCAATAGCCGAATTCCCGGTCGATAATACGGTCGACTTTCTCAAAATTCATGGTCCCCAGAAAGCGCTGCCGCGGCGACATTTCGCCTTTGGGCACGGGTACATTTTCGGTATAGGAAACTTTTTTCTCAAAAAGCGCCTGCATTTCCTGGGCATCCATAAAAATCCTTTCGGCGATATAAAAAAAAATATCTTAAAATATAATTGATGCATGGCCCGGCAAAGATGCATCCCGATAAGAACACGCCTTCGATCCTGCCGGCGTTATGCAATCCTCCGAATTATTCCCCGGTTACAAATTATTTTATTCAATGATTTGGATACCGGTATCCGTCAGGAGATTCTCATGGGCATTTTTCGCCGGCTGGCATTGATAATTATTTTTTGCGGAGGAACGATCGTCGGCGGAACGGTGGATAGGCGGTCCTTTATAAGCCCGCTCCTTGGCATGACCGTCCTGTACGATGTTTTTCTTCCCGCAACTTATCAGCAGGATGTCGCCCAGGGAAAGCGCTTTGCCGTCCTTTACCTGCTGCATAGCGCCGGGGGCACCGATTCCATGTGGCTGGATTACAACACGGGCAATATGGCGGTCCTCATTGACAGCGCGGCAGGATTCATCGCGGTAGCTCCCGACAACGGCATGTATCGTAATTCATGGTGGCTCGACAGCCCGGTAATGCCGGGCTGGGCCTATTCGCGGTTTCTGGTTCAGGAGCTCAAACCCAAAATTGATTCCCTGTATGCCACGCTTCCGGCCCGTGCTAAAACAGGCGTTGCCGGCCATAGCATGGGCGGTTTTGGGGCCATGCACAATTTAATAGAACACCCGGATGTTTTCGGCTCGGCATTCAGTATAAAAGGCGCATTCGACCTGACCTTGCCCCTTAATCCGAACTGGAACGGCGACTTTGGCCTGTACAAGGTTCTTGGAAACCAGCCGGCGGATACGGCATACTGGAATGCGGTCAATATTCTTAAAAACATTCATCGCCTGGCCGGCGCGGATGTTCATATCGGATTTTACGGCGGCTTGAATGATCCCTGGTTCGGACAGGAGAATCGCCGGCTCGATACCATCCTAACGGGACT
>JAQUMP010000454.1 GCA_028718065.1 Chitinivibrionales bacterium
GCATGGCGGACCTTACCATGATATTTCTGCCGCCGCTCCTGGCGTTGGCGGTTGTGCGCGATGCCGCGCGGCGCCGTTTTTGCGGCGCGGTTTTATTGTGGACCCTGGCCTATTCGTTTTTTGCGGCAATTTCCACCAGCGCTCGCGCGCCTCTCATGGCGCTCGCCTTTGCGGCGATGTGCGCGGCAATCTTTTTTGAAACAATAGTTCGGGCAGCGCCGCAAATTTACAGCATGCGCATTACACCTTTGTTCCGGCAAGGCGTTATTGCCGTCCTTGTGTTAATGGGGATGCTTTTTCTCTGGCGCGACGGGGCGGGAATTATGCGCTGGCGCCGCCATGAGCAAAACTTCGCCCGGATCAACGAGTTTATCGCGGGTGTTGGCGTAACGCGCGTGACCGAGCTGTTTACCACCGATTTTGACCTTTACATCCGCGGCATTCCTCCCTATATTCCCTATTTTAACGGCGGCTGTCCGCGCTGGGGCACCTATTGCTACAACGAGGAGTATCCCGAATTTGCGGTGGATTCACCGGGCGCTTTTGCCGCCGATTGCCGGAAACGCGGCGTACGGTTCGTGATTCTCAACGAACCGGCGCACCTGCTTTCGCCCGCACTCGGGAATCTGTATGACGGGAAAATCCTTTCCGCGGACTTTGCCCTGGGAAAAAAGATCGATGATTTCCGCATTTTTGAAGTCCTGCCCGTTTCGGAAACCGTGCAATGACTGTTCCCGGTACTATTTGACAAAATGACCAATCTCATAAATGTTGCCGGCAAAAGGAATGGCGCTTTTTAAAGCGGTCAGGGAAACTTTTTTAAAAAGCCGGGTCGCGACTTCGGCCACGTGGCGTTCGGAAGAAAAGTGGTGCTTGCGAATATCGTATCCTAAAAGCAAAAAGCAAAACCGCATAAAGCAATTGTCAACAGGCACGCCATATACCATCTGGCCCTGCGGCCGCAAAACGCGACGGACCTCCTGCAAGGCCGCCGTGAGCGAGGCTGGCCTGAGGTGCTCCAGGATGCTTATAAGCAGGACCGTGTCGAAGTAATCATTATCATAGGGCAAAGACATAACCGACCCGTTACGCAGGATCGGCGCCGCTCCGCGGCGCATGAATACGGCGGCGACTTTTTGAATATCGGCGGTGGCGTCCAGACCGTGGATTTCCCGGTATTGTTTTGCCAAATTTAAAAATGTAATTCCGGAACCAAACCCCACCTCAAGCACCCGCTCGCCGCCGCGGCATTCATGCAGGCACAGCTCAAGGCGGCGCCGGTACAGCCGGCCGACGACGGGCGCAAAGTAAAAACGCAGCGGATCGTCGCGATTAACGCCCGCATATTCTATTCTGTCAAGCAGCAACAGTTTTTGCGGTTGCATGGGATTATACGAACTTTATTTTGTTAAGGGCAAAGGCCACCATGCGCAGCAAGAGCAGCCCATGGCGCCACCGGCTGATATTGGTCGCGCCGTAGCTCCGCTGCGCGTAGCGCACCGGCATATCCGTAATTTTTAAATTGAGCCGGGCCGCGCCGAAGAGCAGGTCGAAATCGCCGAAAGGATCAAAGTCGCCGAAATAGGCACGGTTTTTGGCGATCGATTCATAATCGGCGCGCCAGAGCGCTTTCGTGCCGCAAAGCGTGTCCTTGACCGGCTGGTCCAGGAGCCACGAAAAGGTGCCCCCGAACAATTTATTGGCAATAAGGTTAAAAACCTGCATGGCCTTTTTTCCCATGGGGTAAACCAAGCGTACGCCATTAATAAACTCGCCTTTGCCCTCCAAAAGCGCGCGATAAAACCGGACAAGATCACCGGGCGGGACGGTACAGTCGGCGTCGAGCACTATGAGAATATCGTGGCGCGCCTGCGAAAACCCCAGACGCACGGCATCGCCCTTGCCCTTTCCCTGCTGCAAAACAAGTTTCCCGCTAAATTCGGGATGATGCTTAAGGGCCGCGCGGATCGTCTCTCGGGTCCGGTCGCTGGAATTTCCCTCTACGAAAATTAGCTCCATGGCGCTGCCGAGTCGCGGCATTTCGGAAAAAATCCGTTCGATGTTGCCCTCCTCATTGCGCGCGGGAATAACCACCGATACCGACCGCTCGGATCGCGCCGCGGATGGGTTTTTAAAGCGGGCCACGATCAGGTTGGTTAGCGCCAGCTCGGAAAAAAACGGCAATTTTACCAGGATTTTGTTGCATAATTGACTAATGAGCGGGAGCGGAAAGGGGCACAGCACCTCGCGCCACCTGCGCACCACCTCAAAATCAGCCAATGCCAGAAGATTCACGATATCGGGGACGGTCAACCAGTTCTGCCGCAGTTTGTCAGTGCACAGCCGCAGATGTATCGCCAGTGTCAACGGTATTTCCCAGAGTTTGCTGCTGCTGTTTACGATGATCCGGGTATGGTCGCTGCAGAGCGGCGCCAGCCCGGTAAAAAGCGCCTGCACGTCCCACAGGTCGTTTACAAGATCAGAAATTATCACGGCGTCGAAGGCGCCGCGCACGCCAAGGCGATGGCCGTCGCACAGCGCAAAACGCAGACGCGGGTGCCGCGCCCGTGCCTGCGCCAGGTGCCGACAGGAAATATCGACCCCCACGCCCAGGGCAGGATTGACCGAAGCGAGCAGGTCGCCCGCGCCGCACCCAATTTCCAGAACCTTTAAGCCGGGCGGAAGGAGATTTTGCAGCACCTGTTGCAGCCGTTTATGGTAGCAGGCCCCGCCATTGAGCCACTGCCTGCGTCCGGAAGCAGTGGCGTCCCAGTGGGCCGTGCGCTCTTTGAGATATAATACGGCCTGGTCCATGCTTGTCCCTAAAAAACGCGATTCTTTACAGAGGCTAATGCCGCTTGATGCGGTCTTCCTAAAATACTCCACACAAAGGGCAAACGCAATTTTTGGACTTGCCTTTTTGTGCGGCCTTGTGGCAAAAATGGCAATATTTGAGGCGCCCATAAGCTATTTTACTGGACAAATTGTATTGCCGGCTGCTCCGCAATATGTAAACCTATTTCGAATTTAAATCGATTAAAAATCATTTACAAATATAACCATTTTCGAAAGGATGTTTTTATGTTTAAGGCTTCCAAATTTCTAATTGCGGCCCTTCTTTTTAGTGGAATGGCTTCGTTCATATCCGCACAATCCAAATCCGCGATCCAGTTTTACGACACCCTCGGTGCGACCAAGACCGGCAAAGTCGGCTGGACCGGCGATGCGACAAGCGGGCACTTTTTCGTACAAACGCCCAATGAAGGAGAAGTGATTAAATCGCAGGCAGGCGGGGTGGCGATTAACGGAACGGTGAATGCGACCAAGTTCGTGGGAGACGGTAGCACGCTAACGAATTTGCCAGTTCAATCGGTTACGGTCGGGTCGGTGGGAGGATTGCAGGATTCGCTTAACAAAAAGGCAAACAGCACGGATTTGGTTGCCGTTCAAAGCGTAGTTGTCACCAAAGTTGATAGTGCTTGGGTAACTAAGAAAATACCTGCTCCCAGTGGCGCGATAACCGTGGTATCGGTGGGAGGATTGCAGGATTCGCTTAACAAAAGGGCAACTGGTTCGGCCTTGGCCACTGCCCAAGGGCAAATTGCGACCAAAGTTGATTCTGTATGGGTCACGAAAAATCTGACAGCGGTAGATAGCTTAA
>JAQUMP010000455.1 GCA_028718065.1 Chitinivibrionales bacterium
CCACGCAAAGAAATAAGTGGAATAGCCACCGCTGGCGCCGCCATAAAACGGATGAAAAGTCAGCCGCGTAAGTCCGGTATCGACGGCGAGATCCTCACCCTCAACCGATACAAGCGGAGGGGTTGAATAACCGGGGGAATGCAAGACTACCACGGGCTCGCGCGCCCCGCCATTAACACTCACCCGGAATACATAGGCGCTTGAATCATTGTTAAAGGTTACACCATTAGCAGAGTAATTCGACCCATTGGCCCAATATATCCAATTATTATTGGGAAAATCCAGTGTGCCGAAAGGATGGGTCGTGCATAATTTTGTAATTGTTCCGCCATCGATACTCATAATACATATAGTATCCGGCTTACCGCCGTTACCGCCGACCGTGCCGCCGTTTTTGAAAAATGCGATATGTTTACCATCGGGAGAGATATGCGCATGGGACGAATTCCCCGTGACAAGCTTGGTTGATTTAACCGTATCGCTTCCCTTGATATCGATACGGTAAACATCTCCTAAAAGATTAGCACCGTGCCAAGACGTGGTACTATTTCTTATCGTTACGGCAATGCCGTCAACAGCCCACAGGTTCAAGGTAGCGGCCAACAACATCAAACCGCAAAACACAATTTTTTTCATCGTATCCTCCTTTTTCATTTTTAGGTAATGTCAATTCGCAGCTTATTGACAACCGCGCCTTTTCCTATAAGGTTCCGATTTGTCCGGCGCTTTACTGCTTGACTATTTTTACAGACGCATCGGCCGATTTTAAGAGGTAAATCCCCGACCGTGCGTTCTGGGGCAATTTCCCGTTTGGGGAAATGCCGATCATGCGGCCGCGGACATCGTAAATCCTGGCATTTTGTGCGTTCTGTAAATTAGCACCGGCCGCCACGATGTTTCCTTTTGGCGCTATGACGCCGGTCGTGCCGTTTTCGCGCACCTGGAGCGCGTTGATTACGGGGCCCTTATCGCCGCTGCCGCCTTGCGTTCCGGAAAAAGTCAACTTTGGAGCAGTCGCACCGGCTGTAAACGTCCCGATTACATATTGGCCGGCCCCCAAACCATTGACTTTGCTTTTGTCCAGCACGACCGAGTCCCCGCAGGTTATCGTCGTGTTGCCGCCATCGTAATAGGCGTCGCAAGACCAGATCTGAATCTGGTAGTTATGGCCGCTTGTTAAGTTATTCAGCGTTATCGTATATTTGTCGGCGTAATCTACAAAGAGGCCGGCTTGAAGCATGTTACCATACGTACCGGTAACGCCATCAGGAACTCGAAAAGCCATCTGATCGACGCCCGGCGCCACACTGCCGCTTACGGGAGCAATGGTAAGATCATAAGGGGAAGTACCGACGTTTGTAGCGCTACCGGTACCCTTAAATGGTACGCTGTTTAAGGTTCTATCCGTGCCGATCCAGACGTAGGCGTATTTTAACGTTCCCGTCTTAACGACATCCGTGCTGTCTTTAACATACGCCGGGCTGCCCCAGGTAACTACTCCGGGGGTTACACTTATAGGAGCGGTTACCTGAAAAGCGACGGAATAAGTGGCAGTTGTCGGTTGAGCGTTTGCGCAGGCTACGGTCACCGTCGCCACATAAGATCCGAAAGCGAGCGAGCCGAGTGCGACTGTATTGATGAGCGTCTGAGCATTCCCCGAACCGCCGGCAGCAACGGTAAGCCATCCTGAGCCGGATGTATAGCTGATGCCTGTGCTGACAGTGTTAAGGGTTCCGCTTCCGCTATTGGCGATCTGCAGCGTTTGTGCCGCCGGAGATGTCGCGCCATGAGTGGCTGCAAAAGTAAGCGAGGCAGGGCTTAAGACCATCGTCGTAGTCCCGGATGCGCCGGTTGCATTAGTGACGTTAACGGAGATTTCCTTATAACCGGTATTACCCGTCCGGTCCGCAGTATAGCAAATTGCAGTATAAGTTCCATTCGCTAAATAATGATGCGTTGTATTTGCGCTGTCGCCGTATGAAAGATCGCCGTAGAACCATTGATACGCTTGAATGCCATCGGCATCGCTTGCTGAAGCGGTGAAATTTACCATCCCGCCTGAAGCCGGCGTTGCGGTCGCCGTAACAACCGGCATGGCATTTGCCGTATTCGGCTTCATTTCTAAAATAAGCGGAATAATCGGACCTTGGTCGGGAATGGTCCATTGGCCTTGAGAGATGGTGCCGCCGTTAAAAAGGGTCACTTTCTTTGCAAGGGAGAAGGTCAGATTGGTCACCTGATTAAATGTAAATTCGTTCGCCTGAAGTATCGCATCCGGATCCATGGCGGATTTGAATTTATCGGGAATTTTGGCATAACCTAACCACGCACCCAGAATCCCGCCGCAGGTAGACGCCGTGCAATCGTTATCATCACTGCACTTCACCGTCAACCGGACCGACTGCTCAAAATCGCCGTTGCCGTAAAGAAGTCCAATAAAAACATCTCCAATGCATAACGCACCATCAATACATTTCGCTTGTCCATTATTCGTTGGGGAATAATAATACTTATTATGAAGACGTGTCCAGGTCGAATCCCAGGGAAGACCTTGGCTCTTCCATAAAAGCACGTCATCCACGACACTCCGCGTCTTGCATCCCACTGGCAGTACCTGCCGTCCGGCTTGAATTATTTCATCAAGGGTAGTGGCGGTAAACGCCTTCGCATGCATGGCGGCAACTATTACTCCGCCGTATACGCCATCGCTGTAACCGATGACATGTCCGGCACGCCAACCAAGATCCGTCGCTGATTGTATCTGAGCGGGACACACCAATCCGCACCAATCCGCTTCAATCTCAAAATCCAATGTTTCAAACCAATCAGGATCATTCAGATAATTGGCAGCAGTGGGTACAGCCATTCCACTCCATATATTATGGCGTGCTGCGTCATTACCACACCACAATTGGAAAGTTGTTTGTACCCAATATTGGCCAAAAACATGCCAGTTGCAATTTACCCCGCTGTCCCGCATCGCCTTAATCCATGCGTTCTCGCAATAAATATCATCCTGCGTATAACTCGTATTAATCATACCGGGAGACCAAACAGGAATACTGTTTTCAGGCATAATGGCGCCGCAAAAACTTTGTTCAACAGGCGCGCCCCAGTCCACGCCGGCGATTTGCCCAAGCCAGCAGCCCTTGATTTTATCGAGCACATTTGACGAATCAAGAGTGACGGAACCATTTGCACTGGTAAAAACCATGCCGGTCAGCATGAGGCAAATGAAGCGCCTGAAAGCATGATAATAGAAACATTTTTTTTTAAGCATTTTTGCCCTCCTTATATTATTATTGTTATTAAATACACTCCTAAGGGAAATATACGCCTAAGGTTAGAAAATGTCTCCATCATTAAAGCCAAAAACTAGGCAAAATCGGCCATTTGTAAAAATCGGTGAGCTTCAAACTCACCGGTTTGAGGACATATTTCCTATCATTATATTTACCGATTATGAGAAAACGGATTCTTTAGCGGTTCCTCTTCATTTCCACAACTGCCTGGAAATAGGATATTGTCAAAAAGGAAGCGGTATTTCCATTATTGCGGATGATGCAGCCGCTTACAAGAGCGGAGACATTCTCGTGATTCGCGAATATGAACCCCATCTCTCAAGGAGCGATGCCGGCACGGTAAGTC
>JAQUMP010000456.1 GCA_028718065.1 Chitinivibrionales bacterium
TGGAATCATGCGCGTTCTGGTTCCAAACAGGCGTCATCCAGCTTTTGACCATGCCGCTGTCCTTTGAAACCGCAAGCAATCTGACGACGGTAGTATCAAGGTGGAGGGTAAATTGACATGCATTAATCGAGAATGCCTCATAGTTGGTAAGGTAAATCGGCATCCAAAGAGTATCACCGGCGTTCGCATAGAGATGGTTCATGCCGAAATTAATCTTAAAGGGCGGCGTGACAGGCGGCGTTATTGCCGCGTAGTGTTGGGCAATGGCCGCGGCGTCTAAGGCGTAGTTATATACGGTTAATTCGTCAATTTTTCCATAAAACCTGTCCCGAACAGTGCCATCGGTAAGCACCTGGCTGCCGATAAAGGCATTGCTGTGCGGCATGATATATCCATTGGCATCATGGGTTTGCTTTACTAATACGCCATTAATATAAAGCCGCATGTCCGATCCGTCGTAAGTCCCGGCGACATGATACCAGGTATTGGGCTTGATGATTGAATCCGAAATACAACCTACCCATCCCGCGCCAACGGTCTGCGAGAGGCATAGTTCAAAACGGCCGTCGTCGATAATCTGGAAAGCATATCCTTCGGAAATACCGGCATTTAACGTAAGGTAGCCGAGAACGGTTTTGTAATTGTAAAACGATCCCGGATTAACCGTGTTGATAGAAGAATAGATCCAGGCTTCAATCGAAAAATTAGGCATGTTAAAATCAACCCGAGAATTCAGGATCTCCAGCTTGTAAGAACTATTAATAGGACACTCCAGAGCGTTATTCTTTACGCCTGGAACAAAGCCTACCGCCGTGCCCGCATTGGTTATAGAATGATTATTGCCCGAAATATCGCCAAAAGCGGCCTGTCCCGCGGAATCAAATGACCAGGCTGCGACAATTCTTTGACTGGACTGGTTTGCCTTGTTAGCCAAGACCTGATAATTTGCATTTATAGCGGCGGCATTGAGTGCGTAATTGTAAAGTTTTAATTCATCGATTTTGCCGTTAGCATAGCAATGGAGCGTTCCATCGGCTAATTTTTGCACGCCAATGCGCGCGGTGGTGCCTACCGGCGGGACCTTAATTCCGCCGATATAGGAAGATATGCCATCCAAAACACCATTAACATAAACCCGAACGGTCGTTCCATCGAATGATGCAACCAGATGATACCATTTGTTAATGACAAGCGTGGTGGTCCCCAACAAAACAATCCAGGCGCTGCCATCGGTATTCGCAAACCCAAAACCGACATGGCCTTGCTCAACCCAAAAAGAATAACCGTTATGGACCCCGGAAGCAATGCTGCAATAATCAAGTATTTTTTGCGGACTGCCCGTGGAAAGCGTTGCGGCGTTGAACCATGTTTCTATCGTCAAGGTATCCAGGCTAAAGCCGACGTTTGAATTCGAAACTGCCACATCATAACCGGATGCCCCGCAACTCAATGCTTGCCCGTTCAGGCCAGGAACTAAAGAAAACTCCGTTCCCATGCCAACAGCATCATAGCCATGACCGGTGCCATCGTAAAAAGTATTCCCGGTCGTGGAATCAAACGACCATGAGGCGATAGGGTTTTGGCCAAAAGCCAATATCGCCATAACGACTACTAAGAACAAAGCAAATTGCAGCCTTCGCAACGTTTCGATTTTCATAAGATTCGCCTTTCGTAAATAATATCTAACTATGATTGTTTTATAGTAATTACGCAATTTGCATGCCACCGACCGCAATCTTATTATGCTCTAATTAGGGCAGGTCTTATAAAAAGTGTCCCAAACCTGAGACTTTTGTCCCGGTTATGAGACATAGGGAAAAATTGTTTGTAACAGTTTATTATTACAAAAGATGAACCTACGAAATCATCCTATAAAACGTGCTCCGGCTTATGCCGAGCAACCCGGCTGCCTTATCTTTGTTGCCGTTGGATTCCGCGACGGCTTTTTCGATTAGTTGCTTTTGAAAGGCCTGGGTAGCGGATTCAAAATTAAAATCGGCAATTGGATTTTGGGCGTCGGATTCGCCTGCAATTTCAAGAAGCGGATTTTGGGCCGTAACGACCGCATTGAGGATTGTATTGGCCAATTCACGCACATTTCCCGGCCAGGCATAGCTTTGAATATATTGACGGGAATTTGGAGAAAAATCAAGGATGTTTTTAAAGGAATAGGCGGCTTTGTATTTTTCCAGAAAGAAGTAGGCCAATAAAAGTTTGTCGTGCCCTCTCTCCCGTAAAGGAGGCAAATGGATGGTGGTTTGGTTGAGCCGGTAATAAAGGTCTTGACGAAACGTCCCATCGCTCACTAATTTTTTAAGCGTGCGATTTGTAGCGCAGATTATGCGAACATTCGTCGCTCTTTCGGTTGATGCACCCACCGCCCGCACATTACCGGTTTCCAGCGTGCGCAGCAATTTGGCCTGCAAGGCGATATCCATATCGCCGATTTCATCCAAAAAAAGCGTGCCCGTATCGGCCGCGCAAAAAAGCCCATCGTGACTATTTGTTGCGCCGGTAAAGGCGCCCTTGACATGGCCGAAAAGCTCGGATTCGAGCAGCTCGCCTTTTAAGGTGCTGCAATTTACCACCACAAACGGCCGCGCGGACCGGCCGCTTTTTTTATGAATAAATTGCGCAACCAAATCCTTGCCCGTGCCGGTTTCGCCTTCGAGCAAGACATGAATATCGGTCCCGGCAACGGCGGCCGCGTTTTTGAGCATCCGTAACATGCACTCGGATTGGGCGATAATGCCTTCTTCCGAGGGAATTCCCGTAAGGCGTTTGATGGCGCTTTCCTGCTGCGAAATATATTCCACATGATTTATAAGCATGCCGGCGATTATCGCAAACAGGTGCAGGGCATTGCAATCGTCGCCGGTAAATGAGGTTAGCGCATCCCGGCTGCCAAGGTAAATAAGCCCCAATTTTTTCCGGGCGACAATTATGGGACAACAGATTACCGAACGCAACTTAAGGTCCGATATGCTCCCGGCATTGCTGTAACGCGGGTCCGTGAGTGCATTGGGAATACAAACCGGCTTGCCGCCGGTAAGTGCTTCTTGAACGATGGTGTCGCTGAACTCATTGCCGGCTTTTTCGTTGCGGGACGAGACGAATTTTTCGGGTTTACCGTCGGCATCCAGCAAAAAAATAAACGCTTCCGAACCGCCGATTGTTTTTAAAAGGATTTCAATAATTCTATGGAGCAGCTTTTTTAAATCCCGCTCCAGGCACACTTCCTGCGCAAAGAGCGAAACGTTTTCCAAAAGCGTTTCGCCGTATAATTTTTTAAATGAAGCGGTGCGCTCTTTTCCGAACAATAATTGTTCTTTGGCGATGGTTAAAATATCGCCCTCGCTCATTTTAATTTCTTTAAATTTTTTGCCGTTGAGCAGGACGACCTTAGACGGATGCAGCAATCTGGCGCGGTACGAACCGTTCTTAAAAAATAATCGCACCGCAACCGTGGGGCATTCGGGCGAATCGATGACGATATTATTTTCCGTGTCGCGTCCGATGAATATGTCCTGCCCTTGCAGGGCTACCGGATGTAAATTGCCGTTATGGGTGTTTTTTAGCGTAAACATTTTAGTAGACCAGTTGCCCTTTGCTTAAGATAAAATTGTCAAAATAACTTTCCCGCA
>JAQUMP010000457.1 GCA_028718065.1 Chitinivibrionales bacterium
AACTTTCTCTCCGGCGCCGGCATCAACTCAAGCTTCGCCGTGTTCCAGGATGCCACGGGCAAAGCCAAGGAACGTTGTTTGGCCGTGGGTATCGGCATCGGCAGCGGATACCTTTTCCCGACGACTTTCCAGCACGAAGTCTACAGCGACCTTACCGGCGAACGCGGTATTTTAATGGGCGCATTGGCAGGTGTTATGGAAGCCCAATACGATGTTCTCCGCAAAGCCGGCCACAGTCCGAGCGAAGCATTCAATGAAACCGTGGAAGAGCTCACCCAGAGCCTGATCCGCTTGGTTGACGAAAACGGCATGGACTGGATGTATTCCAACTGTTCCCAGACCGCCCAGCACGGCGCGCTTAAATGGCGCCCGATCTTTAAAAAGGCCAATCTGCCGGTTTTCGACAAGCTTTACAAATCGGTAAAGGCCGGGATCGAGACCAGAGAGGTCATCCGCGACTGCGGCGGGAAAAACTATCAGGAATTCCTGGGCAAACGCCTGAGCGCCATGCATGAGAGCGAAATGTGGCGCGCCGGCCGTGCCGTCCGCGAATTGCGGCCCAAGGAAAAGGCAAAAATCATCAGCGCCAAAACACGCGGCGTTGCCGGAAGAGGGTCGAATTAATAAATTATTCCATGCGCCGTAGGGGCAGACCTATGTGTCTGCCCGGACTTGATCGGATTAGGGGCGAACACGCAGGTTCGCCCCTACCGAATATTAATACAAATAGGATATCATGAAAAACGATAACAACCGCGTTTACATATTCGACACCACGCTGCGCGACGGCGAGCAGGCCCTGCCGGCAAGCCTCGCCGCCGACCAGAAAAACCGCATCGCGCGGCAACTGGCGCGATTGGGCGTTGATATTATCGAAGCGGGCTTTCCTGTTTCTTCACCCGGCGATTTTGAGGCGGTGCAGCGCATTGCGCGCGAGGTAAAGGGACCGGTGATCTGCGGCCTGGCGCGCGCCATCGACAACGACATTATATCATGCGCCAAGGCCCTCAAACCTGCTGCCCGTAAACGCATTCATACTTTTGTCGGGACTTCGCCCATGCACCGCCAGGGCATTATGCATAAATCCAAAGAAGATGTTTTGGCTATGATAAAGCAGAGCGTCAAACTGGCGCGACGCCTGTGCGACGACGTGGAGTTTTCGCCCATGGACGCGGGCCGCACCGAAGACGATTATCTGTGCGCCGTGGTGGAATTGGCCATCGCGCAGGGCGCGCGCACGGTCAACATTCCCGATACCGTCGGCTATACGACGCCCGAGCTTTTCGCTTTACAAATCGACATGCTGTTCAACCGCGTGCCGAACATTGACAAAGCGATTATTTCGGTGCATTGCCACAACGACCTGGGCATGGCCACGGCCAACTCCCTGACCGCGGTGAGCCACGGCGCGCGGCAGATTGAGTGCGCCGTTAACGGGCTCGGCGAACGCGCCGGCAATACCGCCCTGGAAGAGGTGGTCATGGCAATCGCGGTGCGCGGCGATATTTTTAAAACGCCCACCCGCATCAACACCCAGGAGATTATGCGCACCAGTAAACTCGTGCGCGATATTTGCAACATGCCCGTGCAGCCCAACAAGGCCGTCGTGGGCGGCAACGCTTTTGCTCATTCCTCCGGCATCCACCAGGACGGCATGCTCAAGGTCAAAAACACCTTCGAGATCATGACGCCCCAGTCCATCGGTCTTAAGGACAGCCGCATGAACCTTACCAGCCGCTCCGGCAGCCACATGGTGCTCTCCCGGCTCAAGCAATTGGGATATGCCGACGCCGAAATCGACAAACAGGCTTTTTACCAGCGTTTTATCGAGCTGGCCGATAAAAAAGGCACGGTCTACGACGACGACTTGGTGGCGCTGATGGAATCGAAAAGCTCCGAGGATTTTAAGGACAGTTACACGCTCGAATATCTTAATGTGTCAAGCGGCCGCAAAACCATTCCCACCGCCACGGTGCGCCTGGGGCTACAAGGCAAAATTTTTCAGGAGGCCGCCTGCGGCGACGGCGCCGTGGACGCCGCCACCAAGGCCATCGACCGTGTTACGGGGTTTAAGATTACCGTAGAGGATTTTAAGTTGAGCGCGCTCACCGAAGGCCGCGAGGCGCAGGGCCGCGTTACCATGATCGCGCGCGCCGCCGAAGGCGTTTTTACCGGTATCGGCACTTCCACCGATATCGTGGAGGCTTCGGCCCTGGCGTATATGGACGTTGTCAATAAAATCGCGCGCATGAAGAAGTTCAAGAAAAAGATTGTTATCCGGAATTGATATGTACAGATATATAAATATTATGGAAGGGGTACCCCTTAAACCCGCCAGGAAATATGCATATTATAGCCAAAAGAAAAATAAATGTTCTTGACAAAAAGAATCTACTCATCGCGAAGGCTCCGAATGTTTTAGCTACAACAAGCATTTTCCTTGCCGGGTTTAAGGGCCGGTGAGGCCCTTTCATAAAATATTTAAAATTCATGGATATTTTTGAACAGCATAAAAACTCCATCATAAAAAAAAACGCGCCGCTGGCCGACCGCATGCGGCCGCGCACGCTCGATGAATTTATCGGCCAGGAGCACATTTTAGGGCCGGGACGGCTCTTGCGCCGGGCCATTACCATCGACCAGCTCTCCAGCCTTATTTTTTACGGCCCGCCCGGCACGGGCAAAACCACGCTCGCCCGCATTATCGCCAACACCACGGCCGCCCAGTTCCTGTCCATTAACGCGGTTCTCGCGGGAGTAAAGGACATCCGCGACGCCATCGAGGCGGCGCAGCAGACGTTGGCCCTGCATGGCCGGCGCACGATTTTGTTTATTGACGAAGTGCACCGCTTTAACAAGGCCCAGCAGGACGCGCTGCTGCCGCACGTGGAAAACGGGGTGGTCATCATGATCGGCGCCACCACCGAAAACCCCTATTTCGAGGTCAATCGCGCCCTGGTGAGCCGCAGCCGTATCTTTGCGCTTAAAAGCCTTACGGAAGAGGACCTGCGGGCGATTGCCGTGCAGGCGCTCACCACGCCGGAACGCGGTTATGGCGCCTTAAACGTAAGTATCGAGGAGGACGCCCTTGCGCATCTTGTAAAGACCGCCAACGGTGATGCGCGCGGGGTGTTAAACGCGCTGGAGCTGGCGGTGGAAACCACGGCGCCGGACGCGCAGGGGATTATCCGCATCGACCGCGCCATCGCCGAGGAGTCCATCCAACAGCGCGCCGTTTTATATGATAAAGACGGCGACGCGCATTACGATACCATTTCCGCTTTTATCAAGTCCCTGCGCGGCAGCGACCCGGATGCCGCGCTTTACTGGATGGCAAAAATGGTCTACGCCGGCGAAGATCCGCGCTTTATTTTCCGGCGCATGCTTATTCTGGCCTGCGAGGACGTGGGCATGGCCGATCCGCAAGCCCTTGGGGTTGTCGCTTCGGCGGCGCAGGCCTTTGATTATGTCGGCCTGCCCGAAGGGCGCTACCACCTGGCGCATGCCTGCCTTTATCTGGCCACGGCGGCCAAGAGCAATTCCTCCATGGCCTTTTTTGACGCGCTTGCCGCGGTCGGCCGCGAGGTGACCGAAGACGTTCCTAATCCGCTGCGCGACGCCAGCCGCGACAAAGAGGGATTCGG
>JAQUMP010000458.1 GCA_028718065.1 Chitinivibrionales bacterium
CGCCTACGTCCTTGTCATCCGGGCCGGATCGACCGATATCATCGCCTTAAAAAAGAAAATCGAAGAGTTCCCGGATTTCAACCGGAGCATCCTCGGCGCCATCCTTAACCGGGTGTCTCTTGACAAAAAGCTAAGTTACTACAAATACGCCCGTTACCATTACTAATGCGCCACGCGCCCCATTTGCTGCATGATTTTGCCGCCGTTTCGGCGGCGCGCCTCCCCGCTAAAACGGCCGTTATCGCCGACGGCAGATCCTATTGCTACGAAGAACTCTTTACAACCGCGAGCCGCCTGGCGGGCGCCTTGCGGGAGCGGGGCCTGGCGCCGGGCGACCGCGTGGCGATCTTTATGGACAATTCCTGGCCGTGCGTGGTTTCCGTGTTCTCCGTGCTCATGGCGGGGGGCGTATTCTTGTTGGTAAACCCTCAGACCAAACGCGAAAAGCTGGGCTATATTTTAAACGACAGCGGGGCCGCGGCGCTTATTGCCGCCCGCTCCCTGGAACCTGTTTTTCTGCCCTTGCTCTCCCACGTCAAGTCCCTCACCTGCCTCATAAGCGCCGGCGCCGTCCCGCAAGCCGCGCCGGCCGGCGTGGCCTGCTTGGCCTGGGAGGAAGCGGCCGCCGCCGCGCCGTTTTTAGGCCCGGCCGGATCAAGTGAGGCGGACCTGGCGTCGCTTATTTACACTTCGGGAACAACCGGGACGCCCAAGGGCGTCATGATGACGCACCGCTCCATGGTTTTTGCGGCCGGCTGCATTGCCGGCTACCTGCGGCTGGACGAAACCGACCGCATCCTCAACGTTTTGCCGCTGGCGTTCGACTACGGACTTTACCAATTGTTAATGAGCGTTTACCTGGGCGCCACGCTGGTGCTGGAACGCTCCTTTACGTATCCCGCCCATGCCTATCGGCAAATCGAGCGGCACGGGGTCACGGTTTTTCCGGGCGTCCCCACGATTTTTGCGACCATGATCGCCCAGCATAAAAAAACGCCGCTCTGCTTTCCTTCGGTGACCCGGCTCACCAACACGGCGGCCGATTTGCCCGCAAACTTTACCAACGCCTTGCGGGAAATTTTTCCCGCGGCGCTGCTCTTCCGCATGTACGGACTCACCGAATGTAAACGAGTCTGCTACCTTGAGCCCGAGCTGGCCTTAAAAAAGCCGACCTCGGTCGGCAAAGCCATGCCGGGCACGGAAGTGTTTTTGCGGTCGCCGGACGGCAAACCGGTAAAACCCGGCGAGGCGGGCATACTGCATGTGCGCGGACCCCACCTTATGCGCGGGTACTGGAACCGGCCGGAGCTCAGCCAAACCATGCTCGTGGCCGGGGAAAAACCCGGCGAACGGGTTTTATGCACGCACGACTGGTTTACCATGGACGAGGAGGGTTTTCTTTACTTTAAGGGACGCAGCGACGATATCATCAAGACCCGCGGGGAAAAGGTAAGCCCCCTGGAGGTCGAAAACGCGCTTTACGGCATTCCCGGCATCACGGAGGCCGCCGTGGTGGGCGTGCCCGACGAAATTCTCGGCCAGGCCCTGGTGGCTTTTGTCGCGGTTGCCGGACCCTTGACGGAAAAAGAAATCATCTCCTGCTGCGCGGCCCGGCTCGAAAATTTCATGGTCCCTAAAAAAATTATTTTCCGGGACGCCCTCCCCAAAACCGCTACCGGAAAGATACGCAAAAAAGACCTTTTGCAGACGCCCCTATGACAACCATTATCCAGGCAACCGCCGCGCATGCCGCGGCCTGGGATGAATACGTAGAGCGGCATCCGCATGCGTCCGTGTATCATTATTACGCCTTCAGAAATGCCGTGGAAAATTGCTACGGCCACCGCAGCCTGTATTTTGCCGCTCTGGGCGATACGACCCCGCAGCGCCTGTGCGGCGTGCTGCCGCTGTTTTTCATTGCGGGAGGCCCGTTCGGCAAATCCGTGGTTTCGCTGCCGTTCTGCGATTACGGCGGCATCCTCGCCGATACCGAAAAAACCGCCGGCTTGCTTTTTGAGAAAGCCGTCGATCTCATGCGCGCGGCGCGCTATGATTTTCTGGAGCTGCGCCAAACAACGCCGCTGCCGTTTCTCCTGGCGTCCGCGGCGCCGGACCCGCTCCTGCGCACCTCGGCGGACAAAGTGCGCATGCTCCTGCGCCTGCCCGCTTCCGCCGACGAACTTTTTGCCTCGTTTACGGCAAAATTGCGCAGCCAGATCCGCAAACCGCAGAAGGATGGCTGCACGCTCCGGTCGGGCGGGTCCGAATTGCTCAACGATTTTTACCGTGTCTTTGTTTACAACATGCGCGATCTGGGTTCGCCCGTGCATCCCAAAAAAATGATGGCGAACGTCCTGCGGTTTTACGGCGACCGTGCGCGGCTTTTTGTGGTTTACAAAGACAACTTTCCCGTGGCCTGTTCGCTGGTCGCCGGCCGGGGACGCGCGCTGGTTAATCCCTGGGCGTCGTTTAACAAACGCTACCGCGCCAGCGCCCCCAATATGCTGCTGTATTGGGGCATGCTCGAGTTCGCCGTGCACCAGGGGTACGGCGTCTTCGACTTCGGCCGCTCCACCAAAGACGAAGGCACGTACCGTTTTAAAGAGCAGTGGGGCGCAAAACCCGAACAGCTCACCTGG
This sequence comes from Chitinivibrionales bacterium, assembly GCA_028718065.1. Lineage (GTDB taxonomy): Bacteria > Fibrobacterota > Chitinivibrionia > Chitinivibrionales > FEN-1185 > JAQUMP01. The sequence continues at coordinate 2,640 of JAQUMP010000458.1, forward strand.
TTCTATTATTTCCGCAAAAAAGGGGGCCCCCTCAAAAACAACGGCGGAAAAAACAGGGACCGTTTCATTAAGCTCTGGCGGATATTACCTTTAAGGGTCACGCAAATCGCAGGACCGATTATCAGAAAAAGGATTTCTTTATGATGGTCCCGGGGCGTTTTCCGGAATCGCAGATCCGTTTAAAAATAAGGGACTTCCTGAAAACGAATTTTTTTTTCGACACCGCGAAGGAATCATTTACCGATGCGGATTCCTTCCAGGAAAAAGGGATCGTGGATTCCACCGGCATTCTGGAGGTTATCGGCTTTGTCCAGAAGGATTTTAAGATCGAAATCGAGGACGCCGAGGTGCTTCCCGGCAATCTTGATTCCGTCGATAATATCGCGGCTTTCGTCCTAAAAAAAACCGGTCCCGGTAGTCAAGCGCGGCCCGGTCAATGATTACCCTGCGCTCCCTGCCGCCGGCCGCGGCGCCCATAACGCTCTCCGATATTTGCCGGGGGCTCATTGGTTTACTTAACGGGAAAAAAGAGGCCGAACGTTTCCGGCGCGACCTGAAGTCGTTTTTTGGAGCGCGGCATTGTTTTGCGGTCTCCTCCGGAAAAGCCGCTCTCTATTGCATCCTAAAGGCCCTGCACTCCCTGAGTCCGGACCGCGATGAGGTGCTGATTCCGGCCTTTAACTGCTACTGCGTTCCCGCCGCCGTCCTTAAAGCGAGGCTCAAGATCCGCTTGTGCGATATCAATGCCGATACGCTGGACTTTGACGAATCGGAACTCGCCCGGAACCTTCAAAACAACCGCAAGCTCCTGTGCATTATTCCCACGCATTTGTTCGGGCTGCGCGCCCGCGTAAAAAGACCGGTGCCCGCCGGCGTTACCATCGTCGAAGACGCGGCGCAGGTCATGGGCAGCTCCCAAAACGGCAAATTTTGCGGGTTGGCCGGTGACGTTGGGTTCTTCAGCCTTTCCCGCGGCAAGGCGATTTCGTGCGTGGAAGGCGGC
>JAQUMP010000459.1 GCA_028718065.1 Chitinivibrionales bacterium
GGGTGAGTCCACCGTCCGGCAATAAAATAACAAATATTTTGGCATTTAATAATTGACAAACCATTTCAAATAGTATATATTAAAATATGAATATACGGATACACACACTATGAACGCCGCGCACAAACATAAAGCCAACATACTAAAAGCCCTGGGGCATCCCATTCGGTTTTGCATCGTAGAGGGGCTTTTGGCGGGGGAACAAAACGTGGGAACAATGACGCATTGCACCAGTGTGCCGCAGCCGACCGTTTCGCAGCACCTTAACGTGCTAAAGGCCGCCGGTATCCTGAAAGCCGAGCGCATCGGCAACGAAATGCATTACTCGGTGTGCAGCGCCGAAGCCCGGAAGATCGCGGCGGCGTTAAAGTAGCATTTTTTTTAGTTGAATAATTGTATAATGCGAATATTAATATATTAAACCTGATTCAGGAGAAAATGTATGGTTATCCGTCTCGTAATCGGTGTGGTTCTCGGCGCCGTAGCCGGATTCGCCTATTACCGATTTGTCGGCTGTTCAAGCGGCGCCTGCCCTATTACCGGCAATCCCTATATCAGTACCATTTATGGGGCCGTCATGGGAGCGCTCGCTTCCGGCGTATTGGTCAAATAATAAATGAAAATATCCACGCACCAAGAACAGGGAAGAAAAACCATGAATATTCTTATTGTCGTCGCTGCTCTTATTATTATTATTTTCGTGATTAACCTCGCCAAAAATCGCGGCATTTCATCAGTAAATGCAGAAAGGGCTAAAACCATGGTCACGGATTCGCAGGTAACACTCCTTGATGTGCGCACGCCGCCGGAGTTTAGCGAGGGACATATTTTGGGCGCGCGCCTTATTCCGGTGGCGGAATTAGAGGAACGCCTCAACGAAATTGCCTCCTTAAAAGACCGCCCGATTCTGGTGTATTGCCGCACCGGCAACAGGAGCGGTATGGCAAGCCGGATACTCCGCAAAAATGGTTTCACAAAAGTCACGAATCTTGCCGGAGGAATACTTGCCTGGCAAAATAGCGGCAACGCAACGGTCCGGGGGAATTGACTTTAGAGGAATTCGGCGCATGAGCAAACATATTTGCGTTGATTTTTCCCGGTGCAAGCCCGAAAAATGCGATGAAAAATCGGGAATGTGCCCTGCGGCAAAAGCATGCGCTAAAAAACTTTTATTGCAGGAGTCCGCATTCGAGCCGCCGGTCCTGACATCGACCCAGTTTTGCATCGGGTGCGGAAAATGTCTCAGGGCCTGCCCTTTAAACGCTATTGAACAGCCATCACCATAAAAAACAGATAAGGGGATTATTTATGGGCAAACGCGTACTCATTGTCGGCGGCGTGGCCGGCGGCGCCAGTTGCGCCGCGCGCCTGCGCCGTCTGGACGAAACGGCCGAAATCATCATGTTTGAAAAAGGGGAATATATCTCTTTTGCAAACTGCGGCCTCCCCTATTATATCGGCGATACCATTAAAGACCGCGACGATCTTATCATCCAGACGCCCGATAAATTCCAAAAGCGCTTTAATGTTGACGTACGAACAAACGCGGAAGTTACCGCCATTGACCCTCAGAACAAAACCATTTCCGTACGGCAGGGCAATGTTGTTTCCACCGAGAAATATGATGCCCTGGTTTTATCCCCCGGCGCCGCACCGATCCGTCCGCCCCTGCCGGGGATTGATTCTCCGGTTGTTTTTTCCTTGCGCACAATTCCCGACACCGACCGCATCCGCGCGTACGTCGACCAAAAAAAGGCGCGGCGTGCCGTCGTCATCGGCGGCGGTTTTATCGGGCTTGAGATGGCCGAAAATCTCCGTCATCGTGGGTTGGAAATAACCCTGGTAGAAATGCTTGACCAGGTTTTTATGCCCGCGGACAAGGAGATGGCCGCGATCCTGCATCAGCACCTTACTATGAACGGCGTACGCCTGATTCTTGGAAATGGGCTTAAAGAAATTATTCCAACCGGCGAAGAAAGCGCGGAAGTAGTTCTCAATAGTGGCGAACATGTACCAACCGAATTGATTGTTCTTGCCATTGGTGTTAAACCTGATACTGACTTTGTAAAAAAGGCGGGCATTGCCGTAAGCGAACGCGGTGCGATTATCGTCGACGACCATATGCGCACGGACAAACCTGATATTTATGCTGTCGGCGACGCCATCGAGGTGGTTGATTTTATCTCCGGGAAAAAAGTAATGGTGCCGCTTGCCGGCCCGGCCAACCGTCAAGGACGAATCGCCGCTGATAATATCGCTGGAATTGAGTCGGTTTACAAAAACACACAGGGCACGGCCATCTGCAAAATATTCGATTTAACCGCGGCCGTTACCGGCATCAACGAAAAGAATGCAAAACGTCTGGGGATTTCTTTTCAGAAGTCCTACACGCACGCCACCAACCATGCGGGCTATTACCCCGGCGCGTTTCCACTGTCCATTAAAATTTTGTTCGAGCCCGGAAACGGCAAACTTCTGGGCGCGCAGGTCATCGGCAAAGACGGCGTTGACAAAAGAATCGATGTCTTTGCCACGGCCTTGCGTCACGGCCTTACGGTTGCGGACCTTTCCGAGCTGGAACTGGCCTACGCTCCGCCCTATGGCAGCGCCAAAGACCCGGTAAATATCGCCGGGTTTGTGGCCTGCAACATTATCGAAAACCGTATGCCCGTCTTTTTTGCCGAGGATGTCCCGTCCATTGACAATAGCAAACAACTCCTGCTCGATGTGCGCACCACGCGCGAACACGAGCAGGGCGCCATCGCCGGTTCTCTCTGCATTCCTGTGGATGAACTGCGCGGGCGCCTGAACGAACTTGACAAATCAAAAGAAATCATGATTTATTGCCAAGTCGGCCTGCGTGCATACCTGGCAACGCGCATGCTCATGCAAAACGGCTTCCGGGTAAAAAACCTTTCCGGCGGGTATAAAACGTATTTAACAAATACAAGCAAAAATTGAGGAATGCGCGCTAACTTCATAAAAACTCCTTTGGTTAAGTTAAATGGTTTAGTTAAAAGAAAGAATAACGGAACTTTTAAAATTAATGCCGTTCCATAACGCAAATTGTACATGGTCAAGGACCGTTTTTGATCATAACCCGGTCCACCACTTTTATCGCGCCGCTGTTACGAACGGCCCGGTCGACGTCGGTCAAACCAAGCCGGGTCGCGACGGCGCCGGTCACCGTAGCAACCCCTTTGTCAACAACGATCTTGATTTCCGACATCTCCACATAGGGGCTCCAGAACAACCGGTCTTCGATGATTTTTTTTACCCGCCCGTCGCTTAGATACGGCTGCGGCCTAAAGATCCCGGAAACGGCGGAAGGGGCCGGGTAATACGGCGCGTCAAGCAGGTAATCGTCGGGGAAGGCCGAAACCTCCGGTTCAACTTTTAAGTGGTTGCGGACCAGTACCACTCCCTGCGTCAGCGAAGCGGCATCCTGGGCTTCGGCCGATTGAAAATCCGAACTCACCCTGCCGGAAAGGTCGGCAATGCGGTTATTGACGGCCACATCTATGGCGGCGTTGTCTAATAACGAATTCCGCAACAGGGCCGCGTTCAAGTTGGCTTTTATCGCGGAATCGGAAAGCTGCTCCTCGGGCCTGGTTTTAAGAAAATCGGCGACCCACCAGAC
>JAQUMP010000460.1 GCA_028718065.1 Chitinivibrionales bacterium
AAAGATTACAACCATTAAAATCCAAAGCAAGAAAAGCGGAATCCACAGGTGCATTTTAGTTTTGCCGTTTTTAATCCTAAGGTCCATGATACAAGGAATCATCGTTTCATCCTTTTTGCAGCTTCGTCGGCATTTATCTCCCCGTTTTCAAGTTTATCAAGGACCTCTTTGACCGATCCGGCCGGTTGCAACTTGACAAACTCAAGTTTGCCGGCAATCGCATTGAGCCGGTTTTTTATAGTAGGATAGCTTACGCCAAACGATTCTTCCATATGCTTAATGGAGCCATGGGCGCGGATAAATTCGGCAACAAAGATCTGGTCTTCGTACGAAAGCTTTGCCAGGGGCGGCAAGTCGAATTCCCCTTCAATTAAAACCCGAGTGTCCGGCAACATTACTCTATTAATTATGAATTCGCGATTTCCGGTTAAATTTGTTAATGAACTCCAATCAAGCGCCATTGCAACTCCTTAAATTAAAAAACACAACTAAATATACGCTAAATTATTAATAAAATCAAGTTAATTGTTGTTAAAATTGATTTAGTTAATAATTGTCTTTTGGCGGGCAAGGTAAAGAACTTGCTTCCCCAGCGCTTCCGCGGGATGAAATCGTCAGGCTTTAAACCTTGCCGCAAGCTCCGGAACGCTATCAAGCGGAACGTGCCTTTTTAAATTGACGTCTGGGAATACAACCATCGCCCGGCATGAAAGGATTGCCCGTTAACATTTAAGCTTAAGTATTGTATCAAGCTATTGTCTTTCCAAACCATTCAATTATATAATTAATCCAAGATCGTATCGTGCAAAGCAATAATGCCTGCGCCCAAAGGGCCGCAAAAAAATATAATTGCCATGCTTAAAATTCCGACCATCAAAACCACTAAGGGACCGCTTTTCGGTCTTCTCTTTCTCTGCTTTGCCGCCGCGATCCTGGGCGACAGCACGGCCGAAGCCCTTTTTCTTTCGCACTTTCCTTCGCGCTATATCGGCGGCATGTTCATGGTTAATGCCGCGTTTTTATTTTGTTCATCGGCGTTTTTAATGTCGCTGATCGACCGCGTGGACCGGGGTGTTTTCTTCACCGTTTTTTTAATTATCCATGCCGCCGTTTTGGTGCTTATACGCATCGCCATAAGCGCCAATATTACGCTGCTGTATCTGCCGCTTTTTTCTTACGCCTATGTCACGAAAATATTTCTGTTCTTAATGTTCTGGACGCTTGCCAACGATCTTATCGATTCGCGCCGCGCCGGATATGAGTTTCCGACCATTGCCGCCGGCGGGACGCTCGGCGCCATAATTATTTCGTTCTGCCTTCCCCTGATGCTGCGGCATACCGCGGCCGAAAACATGCTCATGGTCTGGGCGGGGATCGTGCTGGTGTTAACGCTTCTTTTTCAGCCGTTGCGGGTTTCATTCAAAAACAGTTTTAAATCGGCCGCGGATTTGCGGTCGCGGGAAAGGGCATCGGCGAAAAAGTTCATTGCCGACTGCTCTCTTATTGTTAAGGAACCGCTGCTTAAAAACATGGCCGTGCTCTATTTTTTACTGTTTTTTATCCTGCTCAGCCAGCAGTATTCATTTTACGGGGGGCTTAAAAGCCGCTTTACGCATGCAAAAGACATGGCCGCCTTCCTCGGCTATTTTAACGGCGTAAGCATGGTTGCGACTTTTATCCTGCAAATGACGCTGGCCGGACGGGTGACCAAAAAAATCGGTTCCACGCGGGCCATGTTTTTTTTACCCGCGGTGCTGTGTATGGTATTCGGCGGACTTACGTATATAACGTTGACGCGCGCTGGCGGCAGCGGCGCCGGAGCGCTCCTGTTCTGGGGCGTGGTGGCGGGCATGAGCATGCGCATTGCCTTTTTTGATTCGTTTTTTTCGCCGAATTTCCAGGTATTTTTTTCCGGATTGCCCCAGGAAATCCGCGGGCGCGGCAAACTCGGGCTCGAAGGCATTGTTAAGCCGTTCGCCATGGCCGGCGCGGGGTTATGGGTGCTCCTGGCGATGGCGCGAATCCCTTTGTCAATCACCTTCGCGCTTCTTTTTATTCTGGCCGCCGCCATGGTTATTCAGACCATGCGCATCAAAAAAAAATATTCCGAAAGCCTGACCCGCTACCTTACCGGATTCAGCGCGCGCAAGAACTCCCTGTTTCATTCCATGGTCGCGCTCTCGGCCGAAGAAAATTTTTTATCGGTTATCGTGGAAATCCTTGAACGCGAAGAATACGAAATTAAAAAATACATTATCGAGATCCTCGCCAAAAACGGCGGCGGAGAAAGTCTTGCCATTCTGCTCGAATATTTTCCCAAGGCGCAAAGCCGCACGCGCGCGACGATATTGTCCGCCCTTACGGGCGCCACGCGCTCTGATTTTCGGGAAATTGCCCTGCGCAGCCTGAATGACCCGGATGCGGGTGTTGCGGCCAACGCCATTACGGCGATCGCGGCTTTAAAAGAATCCGGACTTGCGGGCCGGATCAGACCGTTCCTTGAGCATGCGGACAGTCGCGTCCGGGCCAAAGCCGCGATTGCATTATGGCCGCAAGGCGACCAAGAGCTGCGCCGGGAAATGATGGGGCGCCTGCTAGTCCTGCTGCATTCGGACGTTCCGAATGATGTTTCCGTCGCCCTCGATGCCATGGGCGATATCGGCACGCAAACCATGCTCGACCAACTGGAAGATTTTTTTAACGATCATCCGCAGATTTTAAGCGGTCCGCGGGAAATAAGCCGGCAGTTTTTCGCCGCCCTGGCAAAAATTCCTTTTGAGGGGGCGCTCACGCTTTTACTGGCGGCCGCTCCCTATGCCAATCGGGTCCAGCGTTCCGATATTGCCCGGGCCGTGGGCCGTATGATTGACAAAGGACTTTCTAAAAAATCGCTTTTTTTAAGACTGCGCCATGAAAACTATCTGGCGCGCGCCTGCATTGTGCAGGCGTTGTACCATCAGGAAAAGCCGACCACGCCCGACGAAGACGCCGTGCTGCATGAAATCGCGCGGGAGGAGGCCGGTGAATGCTTTGGCGATTATAGGGCCCTTGAGGCGCTGCAACCGTACGGTAGGGGCGCCCACGTGTGTTTGCTGGTGGACGCGGTTCGCGAAGAGAGCATAAGCGCGCGCGTCGATGCCCTGTTGTATACGGCGGCAATCCTTGACAAAACAGGACAAATCCGAACCGTACTGTTCCGGGCGCGCCACCCGAACAGCCATATCCGCGGCCGGGCGCTGGAGGTGCTGGATAATGTGGGCGATCATCGCCTGAACCGTCTGGTAATGGACCTTATCGACGAACATGAAACCGCCTGGTATTGCCGTCAGGCGGAATCGGTTTTCAAGATGAGCCGCCGCTCGCCCGAAGAAGCGCTCGCTGCGTTTAACCAAAGCGCCAATCCGTGGATTTCACTGTGCGCCCGCATTGTCGCGCAGCGGGACGGACTCAAACCGGAATTGAAGGGATAAAACGAGGGAAGGCACTATGGAAACCGCTGCGTCCCTGCAAACCTTGCAGGTACTGGAAAACATCGTGTTCTTAAAAAAAACGCCGCTCTTTTCGTCGGTGCAAACGCGCGAATTGCGGGCGGTCGCCCTGATCGCCCAGGAAATTTCGTATTCGCCGGACGAGATAATA
>JAQUMP010000461.1 GCA_028718065.1 Chitinivibrionales bacterium
GAACCGCGCCGGGAAACAGGAGCAGAAAACAGGCCAGGGCCTGCCTAAAGGAGAATCCCTTGAAAGATAATGGGCGGCACATGCTTATAGTAATATATTACACGCGCTTGTAAGGTATTCGGGCGGCAATAATGCGCCGGTGAGCGCCCGGGACAATTTACGAATGCGATGGGTCTGACCAAACTGGTCTCGAAGCACATGGGTTGAGAATGGACCATGATTTATTTACAATAAAGAAATGAGCTTGCTAATGGCCGCAAAAAAGAAAGCCAAAAAAGCTAAAGCGAAAAAGAAAAAGTAGTTTTGTGAAAATCATTTCTTAAAAGAGTGAAGAAAGGGTATGATCCGTCTTCGCTTTTTTATTTTTCCCTGCAAATTACCGTATCAATTTATGCGCTTTTATGGTATATTTTAAGGTCGGTTCCAATATGCCTTATAGAGCTCCCCTTGCTGTCACATCATTGATAGGTATATTTTTGCTGCCTTAGAATTTGTTGAATTGGCTTATCCTATAAATCAATCCTTGATTTTACGGCAGGGGATTTTATAAAGCGAGCACGGTTGTCTTTAGTCCGATAAAAACAATTAGAATGGATTAAGGGATTTCACGGGACCGTCTCTAAATTGACATGATAAAAAAACTTTACTTTGCCGAAATTCCTGATGCGCCTGCGAGGTGGTTATGGCATCATCAATGATCGAAATTATCAAACAACGTTATTCGGTTCGGTCCTACGACAAAAAACCGATCGAACCTTCAAAACGCGATCAAATCGTCGAATTTCTCCGGTCAAATACGACGGGACCTTTAGGCTGCAAAGTCCGTTTTGAACTTGTCGAAATTGCGGAGAACCAAAAAGACCAACTCAAAGAATTGGGTACCTATGGCATGATCAAAGGAGCCTCCGTATTTATCGCGGGCGCGGTCACCAAAGGTCCCAGAGCCATGGAAGATTTTGGCTATTGCATGGAGCGGAATATTCTCAAGGCTACGGGCCTTGAACTTGGTACCTGCTGGCTCGGTGGGTCACTCAAACGCAGCGCCTTTGCCGCCAGAATCAATTTGGCCGCCGACGAGCTGATCCCCGCCGTAACGCCGCTCGGTTATGTTGTGAGCAAAAGACCGGTTCGTGACTCGATCATCCGATTCGCCGTCGGATCAAATGGCCGAAAACCCTTTTCTACACTTTTTTTTGATCAGACAACCGATCGACCTTTAACCGGGAACCCGGATGATCCGGTAATCCGGGCGCTCGAATGCGTACGCCTGGCTCCCTCGGCTTCAAATAAACAGCCCTGGCGGATCGTCAAGGACGTCGATAATCATTCTTATCACTTTTATATCAAACTCGATCCCATGTACAATAAATTTTTTAAGGAGATTAAAATTCAATTTGTCGATATGGGCATTGCCATGTGCCATTTTGAACTTGCCCTCAAAGATCAGGTCATCTCCGGGGAATGGAAGGATGCAAAGCCGTCTATCGATGCCGGCGGTTTTAAATATGTAATAAGCTTTACAATAAAGAAATAGCAGAAAGAGCAAACTTCTTATTCAGTCGATTAACCCTCTTTTTTCCATGCGATCGTAGATCGTGCGACTGCGTTTGTTTACAAAGCGTGACGGCAGCACGGGGCTGAAGCGTTTGGGGTTCGGCAGGACCGAGGCAAGTTTAACCGCCTCCTCTGCCGTGAGTTCCAGGGCGGATTTCTGAAAGTAGACCTGGGCCGCCGTTTCACAGCCGAAAATGCCGTCACCCCATTCAACCTCGTTAAGATATAATTCCAGGATGCGCCCTTTGGAAAGCGTATGTTCCATGCGCCGGGTAAGGATGGCCTCTTTGATTTTTCTGATAGGATTTTTGTCCGGATTAAGATACAAATTTTTTGCGAGCTGCTGGGTTATAGTGCTGCCGCCGGCCTTGAACTGCGCTGCGGCGACATCGGATTGCAGCGCATTCTGCAGGGCCTGAAAGTCAAAGCCATCGTGGAACCAGAATTTGTCGTCTTCGGCGATTACCACCGCTTGCAAAAGATAGGGTGAAATGTGCCGCAGCGAAGCCCACGTATGCCGGATTTTCTTTTTTATATGCTGTGCCTGCCACTGGGTTTCGCGGTATTGAATCATCGCAGTGACCGGAGGGTTTTCTCTTTTAAGCCGGGCGATATCCGGATAAATAAAATACCGGCCGATATCCACGACCAATACTGTCGCTAAAATACCGATAAATAAAATTATAAACTTTTTAAAAGATTTGCGCTTTTTACGAGGCATGGGTTTTTTAAAATACGGCTAAAAACGCCGCGAAAAATCGTCAGGGTTTTAGCGATTTTAACCCCCGGCAATTTATCGGTATTTTGCCATAAATTTATCTTTAAGTTGCTTGTCAAGCAGCATGGATTCTTTTTTTTCTTTCTTTGCAGTTTTATAGTTTTTGTCTATAATTTTCATGAGGAGCTTTCCGATATAGACAAGCAGGACAAACCCGATAACCGGGACTGCTAATAACAGGATGCCTGATACTAATTGCATATCCGAAAGCCCCCTTATCGTTGGATGCCCGACCTCGACCTGATTTCGTTTGGTATAATAATAAATCAGGGAAGAAAAACTGTCTGTGATTTACATCACATAGTGATTTTACTGGGGAATATACGCAAAAACAGGGCCCTTTGCGAAAATAAGCAAAGAACCCCGCTTTTTTAATGGCGGAGAGGCAGGGGCATCACGCCGCACCTCGCAACCAGTTGATTTACTTTGTTCCTCTCGCTGGACCGGGACAAAACCGAGACAAGACGGGAAAAAAGCGACGATAAACAAGGGAAATCAACGGAAAAAAAATAATTTATGGCCAGGTTAACAAATAATAAATTCTTCTGAAAGACAAATGATTAATAGCCAATGTCAACTTAAATGGGTTAGGACACATTTTTCTCTAACAGCCAACGCCAAACCGGTACTACGCGGATGGAAACGCCATCGAGTTTCAAGCTCTTTGACTGATTAAGGGTAACGATGCAATTTTCACGACATCCATAATAGCGCGCCACTGAAACAAGCGGTTCGATTTCGCGTTTGAGCGTTTCATTATTACTGATGTCCATGCAAACCTGGATCGCTGCTGAAATTTTTCCGCGAGGATTCATCGCGACAAAATCAACCTCCTGCCGCTTCTCCCGAGTCAAGCAGTAGCGCACGCGGCTGAATTGCTGCTTCAAGTGGATGAAAACCGCGTTTTCCAAAGACGGTGAATAGCTGCCGTCCCAGGAAACGCTGTTGTGTTGCGCCAGCGCCCAATCGATGCAATAGAGTTTCTTATAGTTTCGCTCCTGCTCCTTGGAAGAGGAGGAAAATACAGGTACGGAGAACAGCAGCCATGCATCCTCCGCCCAGCGCATATAATCGGTAACGGTTTCCCGCCCGACTGAATATGCGGCATCCTTGACGGCTGTCGTAAAACTCTTAATTGTAAAGGGCTTTCCAATGTTCGAAACACCATGACGCATTGCCGCCGTGCATGCGCCGGGTTTGGGCACATCGTATCGCTGTATGATGTCACGAAGGATCATGGTATCGAAGTATTGCCGCAGGACGGCTTCTTTCATCGGCGCAGGGGTGAACGGCATGACAGGATAT
>JAQUMP010000462.1:0-799 GCA_028718065.1 Chitinivibrionales bacterium
GTAAGGCTGGCCCCGTTGCCGGCAGTGGCAGCAGCGGAATAAAGTATCGTCGACCAGGTGGTGGTCGTGCATATCGCCGGCGAGACGGTTACATTTGCCAAAGTCAAGGAAGGATCGGTTACCTGAAATGCGACGGTGTAAGAGGCGGTTTGCGGTTGAGCGTTCGTGCAGGTTACGTTCACCGTTGCCGAATAAGACCCGATAGCAAGTGAGCCAAGCGCAACGGTATTGGTGAGCGTCTGAGCGTTCCCCGAACCGCCGGCGGTAACGGAAAGCCATCCTGAGCCGCTTGAATAGCTGATGCTGGTGGTTACGGCGTTAAGGGTCCCGCTTCCGCTATTGGTGACCTGGACCGTTTGTGCCGCTGGAGATGTTGCGCCATGATTGGCTGCAAAAGTAAGTGAGGCAGGGTTCAAGACCATTACCGTTATCTGCGATTGCGTTCCAACCCAGAAATCACCTCCATCACCCAGGCCGGTGACGACCTCTTGGTTCGTAACCCAGTTATATAACCCCTGTTTGTTCCCGATTATGGCATCTCCTGACAAATTAAGAGATCTGCAGATCCAAGCAGAGTCGTTTGTCGCGCCACCGCAACTATACCAATTATGATAATTGCCGCACTCAAGATCTTTTATGCGGGCTCCAGGTATATCCACGGATCCGGTAGCAACGTTAGGATTCGCTATACCGCCAGGATAATTAAGGTTGTAAATAACGTAGCCGGAATGATCCTGTTTTCCCAATAAAAGATAGTGACCGTCAAATGACATGCCGCCTCCGCAACCGCTGAGCGTAT
>JAQUMP010000462.1:809-3633 GCA_028718065.1 Chitinivibrionales bacterium
GTTCCAGGAAAAGAAATAAGTGGAATAGCCACCGCTGGCGCCGCCATAAAACGGATGAAAAGTTAGCCGCGTAAGTCCCGTATCGACTACGAGATCCTCGCCCTCAACTTGAACAAGCGGGGGCGTGGAACCCGGGGGATATGGGGGATCGTGCATGACGACCACAGACTCGCGCGCCCCGCCATTGACACTAACCCGGAATATATAGGCGCTTGAATCGTTGTTCCGGTGAACCCCGTCAGAGGAGAAATTCGACCCATTGGCCCAATAGATCCAATTATTGTTGGGAAAATCCAGTGTGCTGAAAGGATGGGTCGTGCATAATTTTGTAATGGTTCCGCCATCGATACTCATAATACATATAGTATCCGGCTTAGCGCCGCTACCACCGACCGCGCCACCGTTCTTGAAAAAAGCGATATGTTTGCCGTCCGGAGAGATATGCGGATGGGACGAATTTCCCGTGACAAGCTTGGTTGATTTAACGGTATCACTTGCCTTGATATCGATACGGTAAATATCTCCTAAAAGATTATCACCATGCCAATACTGGGTCTGATTTCGTACCGTTACGGCAATGCCGTCAACAGCCCACAGGTTCAAGGCAACGGCCATGACCATCAAACCGCAAAACACGAATTTTTTCATCGTATCCTCCTTCTTAATTTTTAGGTATACCAATCCGCTATTTTCATTAATGTATTCAATAAAATCGTGCCTGGCAACCGGCTATTTGTTAATATTATTAATATTAATGTAACAGATGACTAATAATTCGCAAGTATTTTCTTTTTGGGATAGAGGGCTAAAAAATCTCCCTTTTAGGGAGCGAGCCTCGTTGCCATTGGCGCTTAACCTTTCTTCCCTGAATAACGCCGAGCTTAGTCGTACCGCCGAGAGTGTCCTGGTCGACTGCCGTTACTTCCTGATTGGTGTATAACGTTTTTGTGGATTCGTCCATATTCCTGATATCGTTACTGACAATCAAGGGAGCGGCCGCCTATTCTGATCGCTGCACGAAATGGTGCGCTGGTGGCGCGTCCCGGTTGTTGACAATCAGGAACTCGCGATGAATGCGCTCGAACGCACCTTGATATTCTGCGCGCGCTACAGCCCCGCGGGAATCAGGACCCTGCAGGATGAACGGATTACTAAAGCGCTGGAACTGCTAAGCGGCAAAATCGAAAGGGAGTGGGGCATTGCGGGTCTGGCAAAGGAATGCGGAATATCGGAGTCGCGCTTCACGCATTTGTTCAATCAAATCACCGGCACGCCGCCCCGGGAATATATCGAGAATCTTCGCTTGCAGCAGGCGCGCGAGTATCTCGAAACATCCCCCATGAGCATCGGGCAGACGGCCGATGCCGTTGGTTTCGGCTCGCAGTCGTATTTTACCCGGCGATTTGTCAAGAGCATCGGCTGCACGCCCTACGAATATCGCCGCAAATACCGGGCGCGGCAGGAAAACGGCCGCTGAACGAGAACACGAAACAGTCGTCCGCCGGGGAAATATTATCCCGGATCGAGGCGAAGCGGCATAAATAGTCGCAGGGGGATCGGGCTTTTTTCCAAAGAATTATTTGGCAAGGCAATGAGCGATATTCGGACTTTCGGGATTAATTATGAGTTTTCTTTCGATGGGAGATATCAGTACGTCAAGGTCTTCGAGCGCGGTTGCTCCAAGAAGGGCCTCGTTACCGAGTATCAATGCGCCTGTAAAGCATAAACGGTTTTCAAATCCGATCATCAGAGGACCAACATAAGGTACTATTTGTGATTTACCATCGGCCAAAGTAACTTCCCTTTTCTGAAGTTCTTCCAGTCCAAGTTGGACAGCGATATGCTCAGGAATACAGGTAAAGAGGGCGCCGGTATCAACAAGCGCAGAGACTTCAACCGGTTTTAAATCCGGTTTCTTGGCGTTTGAAAATGTAACCTTTGTGTAGATAAGTCCCATGAATTAATTCCTTTTCAATATTTTTCTTTCAGCTACGATACGTTGTTAAAAATAATTCATTGTCATTGCCCGGTGAGAACATTGAACGCACATCCCTTATTTTTATCAACCAGAAAAAAATTAATGGGTAAGTCGGGCAAAGACGCGAGGCGATCGAGCAAGCGCGGGTCTCCGACAATACAAAGGCTTTCGGCAGGTGTAATCCAGATTAAGGCCTTGCCCAGCGGCGTCTTCACGGATTGAACTAATGGCCGCGAAAGTGCGGTCTTCCGACGGTGTCAATCGCGGGGGCCGATATGCGCGGCTTGAAGTTGGCCGGACAGTTGCTTAAAAATCATTACTTGTCAATAAAGGAGTGCGCGCAAAAATGCGGGTTTGAATGGTTTCTGGTCCAGGAAGTCCGGCGCCTACTGCCTGACTATTTTTACGGACGCATCGGCCGATTTTAAGATAAAAATCCCCGCCCGCGCATTCTGGGGCAATTTCCCGTTTGGGGAAATGCCGAGCATGCGGCCGCGGACATCGTAAATCCTTACATTTTGTGCGTTCTGTAAATTAGCGCCGGCCGCCACGATGTTTCTTATGGGCGCTATGACGCCGGTCGTGCCGCTTTCGCGCACCTGGAGTCCGTTGATTACGGGGCCCTTATCGCCGCTGCCGAGTTGCGTTCCGGAAAAAGTCAACTTCAGAGGCGTCCCACCGGCGGTAAACGTACCAATTACATATTGGCCGGGCCCCGTAGCATTGGTTTTGTTTTTGTCAAGCACGACCGAGTCTCCGCAGGTTATCGTCGTGTTACCGGCATCGTAATAGGCGTCGGAGGACCAGATTTGAATCTGGTAGTTATGACCGATTGTTAAGTTATTC
>JAQUMP010000463.1 GCA_028718065.1 Chitinivibrionales bacterium
CCGCCCGTCTTTATGCCCCCGGCCCGTGCCAAAGGCAGAAGGCCCGTGTCGTTGCCGAGCGACAAGGCACAGCGTTTGAGGACCGATGCGCATTCGTAAAGTGACAGGCCGCCCGCAAGCGCGGTGGCGGATTCGCCGATTGATCGCGCCAGACTTTGCGCCCCAGCGGCATCGTTTCGACCACCAAAAATTAAGACCCGGAAACCATGCGCCGCAAAATATTTACCGACCATGCAATAGTAGTCTTGCGGCCACTCTTTGTTCTTCCAGGCGGCAAACGGAGCCAGCGCCAATGCCGGTCTTGTGCTGCCGCTCAATATAGATGAAACGGGGCCAGTCGTGTTGCTATCATCATGGATTAAAATCCGGGGCGTTGGAATTTGATCACCGGGATCGCCTCCGGCCGCGGCCCGGCAATACCGCACGACAACATGGTCGTCGGACGAAAAAGTATTCAAGCGGAAAGCAAGAAGAAGAATTCGCTTAAGGTGCTTTTTATCGAATTTGCAAACAGGAATTTTAGGGTCAAGCAGGCCGATTAATCGCCGACTACGCCGGTTATTCTGCAAATCCACGATGCGATCAAAAACAACTCCCTTTAGTTCCCCTTCATTTAGAGAGGCCTCGTTATTCCTGGCGATTGGCAGCACGCCCGCGAGCCGGTGATCGTCCTGAAAGAGTCCCGTATATTGCGGATCGGTGCAGAGCCAGATCGAAACATGCGCATCACGCTTTTGCAAAAAAGAAAAAACGGCCGACGCCAGGATTACATCACCCATCGAAGAAAAACGGATTATCAGGATATTCATCGGGCCTAACCGGCGGAGCTCGCGGTAAAAAAGGTATCCACGTCGGGAAAATAGTAATCTTCGGGATTAAGGGGCCGGCCATTGCGCCAGATTTCGTAATGCAGGTGGGGCCCGGTTGTCATGCCCGTGATACCGACCGTGGCCACGCAATCGCCTTTGTTAACTTTTTTTCCGACAAAAACGGAAACGGTTCCAAGGTGGGCGTACACGGTCGTAAATCCAAAACCATGCGTAATAAAAATCCGTTTGCCCCATACGCGGTCATTTTCGACGCGCGCCACAGTGCCCGCGGCAGTCGCGATTACCGGCGTTTCCGTTTCGGCCACAAAATCATCGCCATAGTGCCATTTGGTTGTGTTGGTGAAGGGGTCGGGAAAGCGTCCAAAGGGCATAGCAATATCACGACAATTGGTAACCGGATAATTGACCGGGATGCTATTGAGGATTGCCGGCGAGCGGGTAAGTACGGCGGTCAGGTGCGTGATGATAGATTCATTCCGGGCGCATATTTCATCGATGTTATCGGGGGGAGAACTCTTTGTTCCTATAAATGGGAAAGAAAGGTGTTTGGGCGCGGCGGAAGTGGATTTTAGAGCGCCCTCTCCCTTCAGTTGCCCGATTTTTTTTTCGAGCAGCTTAATGTCCTTGCGCAACAAATTGGAAAGCTTAAAAGCCTCCCTTGAGCCCTCGGCCAATTGTTGGTTCTGCTGAGTCAGGTTATTTTTTTCGGTTTGACGGACGGCATTAACGGTCGTACTCGAAAGGGGAATAAAATACCCGCCAAATCCCCCCAAAAAAAGCAAACAGACAATGACAATCAACGCGCTCCGCAAACGGATGGACCGAACCTGTTTGCCGTCGGGCGGGACAATAACTATGAGCTTTTTTCCCGACGCCATTAGATTCCGTTGATATCATCTTCGCCGGGACTGCTTTCGCCTCTTAAGCGACGCGCATCTTCTTGAATGGCTTTGATTTTTTCGGCGATGGTAACCATTTCCGTTTTAAGCGATTTGACGTTCTCAACGGCTTTTTTAATGCTAAGATCGTCCTCGGCTGCACCGCGTTTGCCGTCTTCGATGAGGGTAAAAAGGCGCTCACCGATGTCCATGAAATTTTTTTCGAGTTTCCGCTTTGCGGCGAGTTCTTCGATTTTAAGTTTGCCGATTTTGGTGTATTCTTCGATTTTTTCCATGGAAAGCACCGCGCCTTCTTTCAGGCCTTTCTTAATTTTTTCCCACATTACATCCATTGATTCCATAAGAAACCTCCCTTTTTTTCGGTTACACGAATTTATTCTTAAACCTTAAAACAGTATTTATAATAGTATACTTTTTTGCCCTTAAATTAGCAATCCAATAAGAACTTGTTATTCATCGTAATTACGAAAGAGAAGGATACAATATTTGACTCAAGGCATTTTTTACTTCCCAAAATGGCGATTTGTATGCATATTATATTGTAGAAGAAAAGGAAACCCTAAGGCTAATGTCGTTAAAACCATTTGTTTCAATAGTTGTTCCGGTATATAACGAAGAATATACGCTGGCGGAAACCATCAGCGCCCTCCAGGCGCAGGAATATGGCGGACGATTCGAAATTATCATCGTCAATAACGCCTGCACCGACCGAAGCCCGCAAATCGCCGCGGCCCTCGGTTGCCGCGTCGTGGACCAGCCTATAAAAGGATATGTTCATGCCCTGATCGCCGGATTTAATGCGGCCCAGGGAGAAATGATCGCCTGCACGGATGCCGATACGATCGTTCCGCCCAACTGGCTTACCCGGATGGTAACTACCGTTTTTAAGCATGATGCGGTCGCTTGCAGCGGCGTTTTCCGGTTCTGCGACGGTCCGGCCTGGCTTCGGATTCTTGGCGCGATTTTCGGCCGTCTTAATTGGCATCTTGCCGGGGCCAACATGATCGTTCGCACCGAAGCCTACCGTGCCGTGGGCGGCTTCCGCACCAACGTCAATATGGGCGCCGATGTCGAACTGGGAATGCGCCTGCAAAAGATCGGCAGGCTGATCGTCGACCGGGACATCGTCGTGGACACCTCGGCCCGCCGTTTTACCATGGCTTTCTGGCAGACGCTCTGGCTCTATTATGTAAACGACCTGAGCCTGCTGCTGCTGCGCAAACCGTTTTTTTATAATTTTCCCGCATTTCGCATTCCCCGGGAGGCCATCGCTTACCACCGGCCGATCCTGCAATTCGGTTTTGTACTTGTGCTCCTGTGCTCTTTTTTGTTCGTGAGCGAACAACCCGGCAGCCAGCTTTTGGGCACGGTCCTGGCCCAGGGCAATAAAAACCGGCAAGTGGTCGCGCTCACCTTCGACGACGGCCCCGGTCCCAGCACCGGCGCGGTCCTGAATATCCTGGCGCGTTACAACGTAAAAGCCACGTTTTTTGTAATCGGCCGCAACGTTGAGCGCTATCCCGAGATTGCGCGCCGCATCGTGGCCGAGGGGCATTGCATCGGCAACCACACCTATTCGCATCCGCTCCTGGCGCCGGTGGAGTCGCCGCGCAAAATCCGCGACGAACTTGACAGAACGCGCTATATCATTGCCGCCACCACCGGCGTTACCACCGATCTTTTCCGCCCGCCGCACGGCTGGCGCAGTCCCTGGATGCTGCAGCTCGCTCAGAAAAGCGGTTACACGGTCGTTACCTGGACCGCCGAAGCCTTCGACTGGCGCCACCCCTCGCCCCGTATGATCTGCGACCGTGTTGTATCGCATGTAAATCCCGGCGCCATTGTCCTGCTGCACGACGGCATCAACGGCGTCTTGAACATGCGCATGGACTGCACCGT
>JAQUMP010000464.1 GCA_028718065.1 Chitinivibrionales bacterium
ACGGCCAGGTATGGCGTCTGCTCAGTTATATGTTCATGCACGATCCCAACAACACCCTGCACCTTTTCTTTAACATGCTGGCTCTGGGGATGTTCGGCGGCGAAATCGAAGAACTATGGGGCACCAAAAAATTCGTGCTCTTTTATTGCGCCGCCGGCGTCGGTTCGGCGTGCCTGAGCATCCCGCTCTGGAATGCAAGCGTGCTGGGCGCGTCGGGGGCAATCCTTGCGTTGCTCACGGTGTACGCCTTTTATTTTCCGGACCGTACCATTCTCATGTTTTTTGTTTTTCCACTGCCGGTGCGGTGGGCCGTGGTAATTATCGGCGTAATATCGCTCTTGCTGGGGATACGCGGCAATGTCGGCGGCGTGGCGCATATCACGCATCTTGGCGGTATTGTGGTTGCGCTTGCCTATCTAAAAGGATGGCCGTGGATAAAAAAACAGCTCTCTCTTTACCGTAAGCCCCACCTCGCGATCTATAAATCGCCGGGGACGCCTCCGGAAAAAGATGGGGAGTACGAAATGGTGGATACGCTGCTGGCGAAAATTTCGGCACAAGGAATAGATTCACTCACGCCGCAAGAACGAAAGCTTCTTACTCGCTACGCGCAATCCCGTAAAAAACAGGGTTGATTTCGGCTAATTAAATTTCCGGTTAGTTTCTAAAAAAAGCCCCACGGAATCCTGGCCTTCTTTAGCGTTAACGAGAGCGCCATACCCTTTTTGCTTGAGATCCTCAAGCAGGGCAATCCAATCGTTATGCGTCCAGGACGGGTGCGATTTGAGCCAGGCGTTTAATTCGCGCGTAGGAAAATTGATGGTGGTTTTGGGTTTTGCCGTTTCTTTGCCGACTACTTTTTTAACCGTCGCCATACCGATGCCTCCTTGAGGGAATAAGATGGATAAATCGGATTTAAATCCGTTAAGGGTTTTCCGGTATAATAAAAATATAACATTTTGTCGCTCTCGCATGCATTCATTATTAAAAACCGTCCATGATTCCTATGTTTTCAAGGTAACTGGCGGTGTACGCTTTTACGATCTGGACGGTTGTGTTCTCCGAAAGGTCCTCCTGATAGATTTGATCTTTGGCAAGCGTTCGCCCAACTTCATTCACCAGAATGCTTACCGTTGGTTTTGAAAGGGAGGTGGTGTTGGCCTTGACCACTTTGCCGAGGCGGTGGTCGGAAAGCTCGACAATGCTGCCCACCGGAAACAATGAAACGTATTCGAGGAACGATTTTACAAAATCACCCGGGATCAACCCCTGCCGTGACATCTTGATGATCATCTCCATGGCATGGTATGGAATATAGGCGCCGCGGTAACTGCGGGGCGACGAGAGCGCCTCAAAGACATCGGCGATCTGGACGATTTTTGCGAAGCGGTGAATAAAGCGGCTCGGGCGCTGCTTGGGATATCCCTTGCCGTTTTCGCGTTCATGGGTCTGGTAGGCGGTCAGGGAAACAATATCGGAAATATTGGAGACTTTTTCCAGAAGGTGCAACCCTAAAACGGGGTGTTTCTGGACCTCGTACCATTCGTCTATGGAAAGCTTGCCCGGTTTCGTCCTGATTTCGCTGGGGATAAGCATCATGCCCACATCGTGGAAAAGGGCGGCCATGCCGATTTCGGCCAGCTGGTCCTTATTTTAGCCGATTGACGAAGCGATATTAATTGACAACAGGCATACGTTGAGCGTGTGATGGTAAATGTAATCGTCGCCTTTGGCCTTATTCATGGAGATGTTAAGCAGGATGTTTTTATCGGTGACGAAGGTTTTAATAAACCGGTCGACGATAGCGCGCACCGGCGAAGCATCGATGGTTGCTCCGTTGGCAAGATTGTTCAGGACGCCCATTACCTCTTTAAGGGCGCGCTCGTAAGAACCGGAAATGTCCGATTTGTATTCTTCGGTGCGCTCAGACACTTTTTTTTCCGAGGCGATGGCCTTGAGCGCCAGGCCCACCGGCTTGTCCGGCATCCGGCCCTGGAGTATCTTGCTGTCAAGATCGGCGGCCCGCTTGCTTTCGAGGAGTTGGCGCAGCCCTTCCTGGCCGTGCTTAATGTCCCTGAATTCGGGAAGCTGCAGCGCCCGCGGCAGGGGAGCGGCGGACGTTTTTTTTATTTGGGGCGCGGTGGTGGAGGCTTTGGGCGTCTCCTCAAAATGCAGTTCTTCGAGTTTATCGAACTCCGTGGAAAGCAGCAGCTTTAATTCCTCGTCTTCGGGCTTGTCCTGAATGCAAACCTTGTCAATATGGCGGCGTCTGAGCGCGTCAAGGTGTTTTTCGGTTATGGTAATGTCTTTGGAAATCAGCAACTCGCCGTTTTCGGTGGTATATTCCCATTCGGTAACGGCGCCGACCTTGATTTGAGAAATGTCGATTATTTTCATAGGGTAATAGTACTCCCGTTCCTTATAAAATCCTGATTTCCTGGTCGATATAGCGCACCGATTTGGGGCCCACGATTTCCTGCTTTACCAAATGCTTGCGTTCGCCGATTTTAAAAATGGTCCCGGGCATCGCCGCGTGGTCGATTTTAATATAGGCATTGGCAAAGTCATACAGCCGTGATGAGATGATTTTTTTGCGGTCCTCCAGGATTTTAAGCTGCTGGTCGAATTTAAGCTGGGTGGCCTTGAGTTTATTAAACAGGAACTCCTCTTTGGGCGCCAGTTTCTTTTTAACGGCAATGAGCTGGTCGTATTTTTTAATGGTTTCGTGTATTTTTTGTTTGTTGAGCGCAAGTTCCGCCAGCATCGCCTCGGTTTTTTTTAATTCTTCCTGAAGGGCGAAATCGAGCCCGACTTCCAGGATCGTCCTGATGCCCGAATTATTCCCTACGGTAAAGACCGTGATCGAATCGCGCGCGGTTATGGCGCCCCCGGCTACCGAAAGGGGATTGCCGTGGATGGTCACGCTCTTACGGGCGAAAATAGTGCTGTTAAGCACCTCCTTGGCGACAATCACGTTTTTGCGGGAGCGAATCACCTGGTTCTTTACAAAGCCGACGTTTACATCCCCTTTGGCGTCGATAAGGCCTTTGCCCGAGCCGATAAACCCGAGTTTGGAAAGCAGGTTTCCGCCCACGACCACCTCGGCGTCTTCGATGGTGCCGCTCACTTGTAAATCCCCGCCGCATTCGACTTTAAACCCCGATTTTATGTCCCCGTCGACCGTAACGGATTTGGTATAATTGACATTCCCGGTTGCAAAGGAAACATCGCCTTTAATAATGTAGCCTTCCTGGATTTCAATGAGCGTTCCGTTATAATGCACGACGCCTTCGGTTTCGGCGATGAGCGTGTCGGGTTTCTCGGTGCTGATTACGGTTTTCGGGCCGACCGGCAATTTGGAGGGTTGGCCGTTTTGACACGGCAAATCGCGGCCGGTAATGTCTTTGCCGGGAGTGCCGTTGGTCGGCGGCAGCAGGCGCGCCAGCTCATCGTTTTTTACCACCGACGTAAACAGGCTTACGTTTTTGAAATCGACGCTGCCGTCCGTGTTTTGCTTGGGTTTGAGCGAGGTCTGCGTATTAAAGAGAAATTCTACCTTGCCGTTCTCGCCGTTTTTTATAGGCAGGCCTTCGGCGATAACCACCGGCCCTTCAGGAT
>JAQUMP010000465.1 GCA_028718065.1 Chitinivibrionales bacterium
CTTTTTCGCGAGGACCGGATGCCTTGCCCGAAAGCAGTTTGCCTAATAGTAAAGCAATGCCGATACAAAGCGCAATGCCGATGAACGCGGACAAAATATAGGCAAAGCTTAAATGGCCTGCGCCCTTATTTTCCCAGCCGTTAAAGGCATAATCCGGTATGAGCGCCCGCCAGACCGACGATAACTGTTGCAGCCCATCCGGAACATATCCGACAAGGCCCCGGATTTCGTGCAGGCTCCATTCGCCCCAGGCCGACCCTGCCTTAAAATAGGCGGGCGCGATAAGCCCCAGGGGCGAAAGCACGGCAAGCGCGCCAAGACCGATAAAAAGCTTCCTGGTTGTTTTCATGGCGCGGCTCCTCTTCCCGTTTGCAAAAGAGAGGGTTCCTGCTTTTGCAGGTACTTTACAACAAGCGCCGTTACGATCGCTTCTATCCACCCAAAAATCAAGGCATGCTCGCCGACCATGGTGACGACGGCGACCTTGATTCCGTAGGGGCAATAGAGCGCCTTGCCGGAAGCGCTGTGATGCAGGAGCGGTTGCATGCCGAGCTCGGTCCCTACGCAGAGCGCCGTCAAAACCAGGCCGCAATACCCGGCGCACCCGGCCGCGAAGACCCGGCGGCCGGAAGTCAATGCGCTGCGGGTGCTTAACAAGCGGTAAATCGCATAGCCGCTCATCGGCAGCACCAGCGCCATGTTAAAACAATTCGCGCCAAGCGCGGTAATGCCGCCGTCGCCAAAGAGCAGCGCCTGAATTACGAGCGCAACGCTCACGGCAATGGTCGCGGCCCAGGGCCCCAGCAGTATGGCCGCTATTACGGCCCCCACGGCATGACCGGTGGTGCCGCCGGGAATCGGAATGTTAAACATCATGATTACAAAACTAAAAGCCGCTCCGATGGCAAGCAGGGGAACCTGTTTGGCGTTCAGGGTTTTCTTTACTTTGTGGGAAGCCAGCGCCCATACGGGCAGCATCACGCCATACCCCGCGGCGGCCGTAATGGGTCCAAGATATCCGTCGGGGATGTGCATGGCAGCTGACCTTTAGACCCCCATCCGCCTTCGGCACCTTCCCCCGAATCGGGGGAAGGACGGGATGGAGGTCAAACATTAATTTTAGCTCTTTCCAATTCCTAATTCCTTTAACCACGGCCCGATCTGCCGCCAGGCATCCTCTACGTCAAGCGCTTTAAGGCTTGCCTGCGCATCGACGCCCCGTCTCAGCCGGCGACCGCCAACGTTGGCCGCGGTCCAGAGCGGAAACCCCGCCATTTGCTTGCGCACCACGAGCGTATGCTTGCCCCGGGGACCGTTGCGTTTTTCGTCGGTCGGGCCGAAAATCGCAATGGTCGGCACATCTTGACATGCGGCAATATGCATGAGCCCCGAATCATTGCCCAGAAAAAGCGTGCATTGGGCCAGTAGCGCCGCGGTTTTTTTACGATCCACGGGCGCCACCACCACGGGCTTTTGCCGCATGGCGGCGACAACCGAATTCTTTAGCGATTGTTCCTCTTTGCCGCCAAAAACAAAGACCCGGCCTTTCAGTTCCCGCGCCAATGTATCGGCCAGTTCGCCGAAACGTTCCGGCGCCCACTGCTTGGCCTGCATGCCGTGTTCCACGCTTGATCCCCCATGCACGCCGATGCGCACGGCCGGGCCGCCCTGCGCCGCATAAAAACCTTCGGCCCAGGCCTTGTCTTCGGTTGTAAAGAGCGCCGGAAATTGCGCTGCAACGCCCGCCTTTTTTTGTCCCAGAAAACTGTTCGCAAGAGCGATGTTCTGCTCGATATCATGCGCCGTAACGTCAACTGATAGGTGATGGTTGCAGAGCCACGCCAGCGACCGCGCGCTTTTGGCTTGGTAAACAAAACCGTGCCGCGCCGGTATCCCGCACAGCAGCGGCAGGAGGTTGTATTGCCATTTGTTGGAGGCAAAAAAATTAAGACTGGCGTCAAAATGTTCCCTGCGCAGCGCGGCGACCGCCGCGATGCTCGCAAGGCCTATAAGGGGCTGCGCCGTCGGGTCAAAAATATGCACGCCGCTCCAGAGAGAATCGCCCTGGGCAAGATCACGGATGTAGCTGCGTAAACCCAGCAGGTGCAGCGCAATATCCGGGGCGGCCTCTTTAATCAGTTTACAGGCCGGATAGGTAAGCAGGTAATTGCCCACGCCGATGGGGCAAACGCAGAGCACTTTCATGGCCTTCCCTCTCAACCTTCCAGAGAATCCTTGACAAGATAGGTGTTCTTGGGCGCGGCCTGGGTAATCATTTCGCCGATCAGGCCGAGGGATATAAACTGAAATCCCACGATGATCGCGCCGAGCGCCAGGAGGACCAACGGCCGGATATGGAACACGCCGGTCATCATCCAGACAACCCCGAAATAGGCAAGAATACCGGAGCCGAGAAACCCCAGCATCATCCCGGCCAGGCCGAAGAAATGGAGCGGGCTCTTCATGTAATTGCGCAGGAACAGAATCGTGAGCATATCGAACAGCCCGTAAAAAAAGCGCATCATGCTGCCGTATTTTGATTTGCCGAATTTGCGCGGATGGTGCGGCACCGCCATCTCGCCCACGTTAAAACCGTCCCAGTGCGCCAGCACGGGCAAATAGCGGTGGCGCTCTCCGTAAATGTCAAGGCTGCGGGCCACGGCGGCGCGGTAGGCCTTAAAGCCGCAGTTAAAATCGTGCAGGCGCAGGCCGGACAAAAATGAGGTCATTACGTTCCAGAGCTTGGACGGCAGCGTTTTGGTTATCGGGTCGTGGCGCAGTTGTTTCCAGCCGGAAATCATGTCGTAGCCACCGTCAAGCATCTTGAGCATGGCCGGAATGGCCACGGGATCGTCCTGCAGGTCGGCGTCCATGGTAACGACCACGTCGCCCGTGGACTTGCTTATACCCACGCTCAGCGCCGCCGATTTGCCGTAATTGCGCGCAAAACGATACACCCGCACGCTCACGCGCCCGGCGGCGTCCTTATACTGGTTGTAAAGCTGCTGCAAGACAAAAAAAGAGCCGTCCTTGGAGCCGTCGTCCACGAACACGACCTCGCAGGCAAAGTCCTGCCGGGCGGCCATGGCCGCGATCGCGTCCATGAGGAGCGGCAGGTTCTCTTTTTCGTTTAAGAGCGGGACCACGATGGAAACTTTCATGTCTTCTTCCTTGTAAAGTGCGTTTTGTCGAACACGAATAAAATGCCGCCGATGCAACCGCCGCCGATCCCCACCAGCGACGAAAGAAAACCCATTACCACGGCCGCCTGGAGCGGAAAACCGGCGTAGGCAAAAAGCGCGCCGCCCACGCTTTCGCGCACGCCAAAGGGCAGGGGCAGCACCATGAGCATGGCCGTGACCGGCACGAGGATGAAAAAATACAAAATGTTTGCGTTCCCCAGCAGTCCCAGCGCGCCGCCGCAAAGAATGTGCACGCCGATGCGCATGACCTGCACCACCACGGAGATCAAGACAACCGGCAAAATAATATGCACGTCTTTGGTCTCGATCAGGGTCTCGCGGAACATGGCCTCGATCGTATCTTTTTTAGGCAACGGCAGGGCGTCGATGATCGCGTACACGATCGCCTGCAGGCGCGACGAAAGCAAAAAGACCC
>JAQUMP010000466.1 GCA_028718065.1 Chitinivibrionales bacterium
CGTGATTACCTTGGTGGGCACGCTTATTCATGTGTATTCCACCGCCTATATGGGCCGCGATAAAGGTTACGCCCGCTATTTTTCCTATTTGAATCTTTTCCTTTCGTCAATGCTTGTTCTGGTCATGGGCTCCAATCTGGCGCTCATGTTTTTGGGGTGGGAGGGCGTCGGCTTGTGTTCATACCTTCTTATTTCCTTCTGGTTTACCGACGAGGCCAAGGCGAGCGCCGGGAAAAAAGCGTTTATCACCAACCGCATCGGCGATTTTGGGTTCATGCTCGGCATTTTTTGTATCTTTACCACCCTGGCCAAGCAGGGGAGTGCCTCGCTTGAGTTTTCGTTCATGGCGGCCCACGCCGAAACGCTTGCGCCCGTTGCCACGCTCATTGCCCTGCTGCGGTTCATGGGGGCCGCCGGCAAGAGCGCGCAGATTCCGCTGTACGTGTGGCTGCCCGACGCCATGGCGGGACCCACGCCGGTGAGCGCGCTTATCCATGCCGCCACCATGGTCACGGCCGGCGTTTTTATGGTGGCGCGCATGCATTTTATTTACGATCTGGCCCCTCTTGCCGGTCAAGTGGTGGCCGGCGTGGGGATTGCTACGGCGCTGCTGGCGGCGATTATCGGCATGGCGCAGAACGATATTAAAAAAGCCCTGGCCTATTCTACGGTCAGTCAACTTGGCTTTATGTTTGTGGGCGTTGGAACCGGGGCCTACCATGCCGGTATTTTCCACGTCTTTACACATGCGTTTTTTAAGGCCTGCCTCTTTTTATGCGCGGGTTCGGTAATCCACGCCTTGCACGAGGAGCAGGACATCCGCAATATGGGAGGGCTTTTAAAGCGGTTGCCCATAACCGGCGCTACGTTTTTAGTGGCCTGGCTTGCCATTTGCGGCATTCCGCCATTGAGCGGATTTTTTAGCAAGGACGAAATATTGCTGGGCGCGTTTAACGCGTGGGGCGCCTATGGTAAAGTTCTCTGGGCGCTCGGACTGGCGGGCGCGGCCATGACGGCGTTTTACATGTCGCGCCTTACTTTTTTGGTTTTCTTCGGGGAAAACCGGACGAAAACGCACGCAGCTATTCACGAATCGCCGCCCGCGATGACAATCCCGCTTGTTATTCTTGCCGCCGGCTCGGCCTTGGTCGGTTTCTTAGGCATGCCGGAATCATGGGGCACCGGTAATTTTTTTGGGTCCTGGCTTAGGCCGGTGTTTGACGCGCGCGAGACCGCGCAGGCCGGATCGGCGCCGGAGCTTGCGCTCATGGCCGCTTCGGTGGGCGCGGCGCTGCTGGGAATGGCGATTGCCTGGAAAAAATATTACCGTAAACCGCTTGTTGCTCAAGGCGCGCGGGGTATTGTCGCTTGGTCGGCGCGGGCCTTTTTTGTGGATGAGCTTTACCAAGGGGTGCTGCTCAAGCCGCTTTTCGCGGTCGCCGACCGCATTCTTTTCCGCATTGTAGATGTAATCATTATCGATGGGTGCGTCAATGCGTCCGCCAAGATTGCGTCGGGAATCGGCGCGCTGCTCCGGACCATGCAGACCGGCTCCGTGCGTACCTATCTTTATTACGTCGCGGCAGGCGCGCTGACGCTCATGGTAATTGTCTTTATGGGAGGACTCAACTAACTTATGGGAAACCTTCCAATACTTTCGATCCTTACGTTTGCACCTCTCGCGGGTTTTGCGCTTGTCATGCTCATGCCGGGCAATGCCGCGCGCCTGCACCGGACGCTCACTCTCGTTTTGTCCATAGCCGTTTTCGCACTTTCGCTGGTCATGCTTGCCGCCTTCGCCCCTGTTGCCGGATATCAATTTGTGGAACATCTGCCCCTGCTTAAAAAATGGGGGATCTCTTACTTTGTGGGCATGGACGGCATAAGCTTGTTTTTGGTGCTGCTGGTCACCTTTCTTACCCCGATCGTGGTGCTCTGTTCCTACAAATCCATAACGCGCGCGACCCGCGAATACTATGCGCTTTTGCTTTTGCTGGAATGCGGCATGATCGGCACGCTGGTTGCCATTGACGCCATGCTATTTTACGTTTTTTGGGAGGTAATGCTTATTCCCCTGTTTTTTATAATAGGGATTTGGGGCGGGCCGCGGCGCGTTTACGCCACGATTAAGTTCGTGCTCTTTACTTTGGCCGGGTCGCTGCTCCTGCTCGTAGGCATCATTTACGTGGCCTGGCGCGCATCTTCCGACGGAATGACTTCGTTTTCGATCACCGATATGCAGCATGTGGCGCTCAGCCTTAGGGAGCAGTGCTGGCTCTTTGGGGCCTTTGCCCTGGCGTTTGCCATTAAGGTGCCGATGTTTCCGCTGCATACCTGGTTGCCCGATGCGCATACCGAAGCGCCGACCGGCGGCAGCGTTATTCTGGCGGGCGTGCTTCTTAAAATGGGCGTTTACGGATTTTTGCGCTTTATCTTTCCGCTTTTCCCGGCAGCGGCGCACCTCTTTGCGCCGCTGATGATCGCATTGTCCATTGTGGGGATCGTTTACGGCGCGCTTGTCGCATTTGTCCAGGACGACCTTAAAAAATTAGTGGCCTATTCGTCCGTGAGCCACCTTGGGTATGTTATGCTCGGGCTCTTTGTTTTTTCGGTGCAGGGCATTACCGGCGGCATTTACCAGATGCTCAATCATGGACTCTCCACCGGCGCCCTGTTCCTGGTGGTCGGCATGCTGTATGAGCGGCGCCACACCCGCCTGTTTGCCGATTATGGCGGGCTAGCCAAGAGCGTTCCGTTGCTTGCCGTTGTCCTTATGATTGCGACCCTCTCATCGGCCGGTTTGCCCGGCCTGAACGGGTTCGTGGGGGAATTTCTTATCCTTTTGGCGGCGTTTGCGGCGTCCCCCTGGTATGCGGCGGGCGCGGCCACCGGGGTTGTGCTGGGCGCGGTTTATCTGTTGCATATGTACCAGAAGGTCATGTTCGGGCCCATAACCCACGAGGAAAACAAAACAATCAAGGACCTAACGCCGCGCGAGGCGCTTATCATGGCGCCCATTATCGCGCTCATGGTTTTTATGGGGTTGTTCCCGAACCCGATTCTGCGGCGCATCGAACCCTCGGTCAACGCCTCCTGCGCCGCCCTGCGCGCGACAGCTATAGCACCCGTCAAGGCGATGCCCGCGCAAGCCAAACACGCGAAAGTCGAGGTGGCTTTACATGTGGAATAACGTCGGCCCCCTGCTGCCCATTGCTATTCCCGGATTTGCCGCGGTGGCCGTTATCTTGTTTGCGGGGTTTGTTCGGTCGCGCGCGCTCATGGTTACGCTCGCGCTGGCTTCGCTCCTGGCGGCGGCGCTTTGCACCGTGGGCTGGCGTGAGCCGCAGTCGCTCTTCGGCGACATGCTGCGCATTGGCCCCTACGCGCGCTTAAGCGCGCTGATGTGCATTGGCATCGGCGCCTTTGCGTGTTGCGCCGCGCCGGAATATATCCGGCGGATGCGCCTTGAGTACGGCGCGGAATATTTTGCCTTGGTGCTTTCCGCGGTGGCCGGCATGGTGGTGATGGTGGCGGCCAACGATCTTATGGTCCTGTTTGTAAACTTTGAGCTTCTGTCGCTTTCCGTGTATATAC
>JAQUMP010000467.1 GCA_028718065.1 Chitinivibrionales bacterium
TGCGAAAAGCCTCGGCCGCCGGCGCTGAGGCTATTTCGCTAAACTCGGAACGGACCGCCTGGGCCAATTCCGTAAGCTCCCCAAGGGTTTTGGGCGTTGCTTCCATGACGCAAACGCCCCCTACGCGGCCTTGACGGTTTGGGCAATCCGGGCAAAGGCGGCCGGCTCGTGCAGCGCCAGGTAGGCCAGGGTCTTGCGGTTAAGCTCGATGCCCTTGGCTTTGCATCCGGCGATAAATTTGCCATATGTTAAGCCGTTGGCCCGCGCGGCCGCATTAATACGCACGATCCACAAGGAGCGGAAATCGCGTTTCTTGACGCGGCGGTCGCGGTAGGCATATTGACCGGCGCGAAAAAACGCGGCGGAGGCGACACGGATGCAATTTTTGCGCTTGCCGAAATAGCCGGCGTTGGCCTTGAGTATTTTTTTACGGCGTTTACGGGAAGCGACTCTGTTTTTTGCGCGAGGCATGATAAAACTCCTTAAGAAAAATAAAATTGTTTCATTAATTGTGCAGCATGGTCTTGAGCTGTTTTTCCCGGGTAGCATGCACGATGCCCTGCTTGCGCAGGTGCCGTTTGCGCTTGCGGTTTTTTTTGCTCAGGATATGGCGCGCGTAGGGTTTTTTGTACTTGAGATGGCCCCCAGCGGTCTTGCGGTAGCGTTTTTTAACGGCGCTGCGCGTTTTGGATTTTGGCATAAACAGGTTCCTCTCTCTTATTAAGTTGAATGATCGTTTAATCGCTTACTGAGGTTGCGCGGCCGTTTCCTCGCTGCGTTTTTTTTCGGTCTCCTGCCTGCGCAGGAACTCCTTGATCTTGATCTTGTCCGGCACGTAAATGGTGCCCAGGTTGCGCCCTTCCATTTTGCGGGCCTGTTCGACCGTGGCCAGCGGCGCCAGGTCTGCATCCAGTTTGTCAAGAATCTGCCGGCCGAATTCGGTATACATTATTTCGCGGCCGCGGAACACGATCGTGGCCTTTACCCGGTCGCCCTTAATAAGGAATTCGCGCGCGTGCTCCATTTTAAAATTATAGTCGTGCTGTTCGGTCTTGGGATGCATCTTGATTTCCTTGAGATGCATGATATGCTGCTTTTTTTTGGCCTCTTTGGCCTTTTTGGATTTTTCGTATTTAAACTTGCCGTAGTCGATGATTTTGCACACCGGCGGATCGGCATTGGGCGCGATTTCAACCAGATCGAGTCCCGCATCGCGCGCCTTCTGGATTGCTTCGGCAATAGGCATGATGCCCAGGAACTCGCCGTCTTCGCCGACAACGCGCGCCTTGGGCACGCGGATACGTTCGTTGATTCGGGTCGAATCTTCTGAAACCGATCGAAAACGATTATTGATAGGGACCTCCCCGGAAAATGGTTATTCTTCGCGCGCTACCGTCGCTGGGCGGAAGCCGCGGTAATTTCGGCGATCGCCTGCGGAAGCGGTTTTGCGCCCAGGTCGCCCGCCGTATGGCGGCGCAAGGCCACGGCGCCGGCCTGCTGTTCTTTGTCGCCGACGATCATCATAAAGGGAATTTTTTCCATCTCCGCCGCGCGGATCTTGTAACCGATTTTTTCGGAGCGCTCGTCAAGCTCAACGCGCAGCCCGGCCTCTTTACAGGCGGTATGGACGGCGCGGGCATACTCCAGAAACCGGTCGGAAATCGGCAGCACGCGCACCTGCACGGGCGCCAGCCACACCGGCAAGGCGCCGCCGTAATGCTCCAGCAGAATGCCGATAAAGCGCTCCATGGAACCCAGCAGCGCGCGGTGGATCATGACCGGGCACTGCTTGACGCTGTTGGCATCGGTGTATTCCAGCTCAAAAAGTTTGGGCATGGAAAAGTCGAGCTGGATCGTGCCGCATTGCCAGGTGCGGTTTAGGCAGTCGCGCACATGAAAATCGATTTTGGGTCCGTAAAAAGCGCCGTCGCCCGGATTGAGCTGGTAGACTATTTTTTTTTGCTCCAGCACCCCTTTGAGCGCGGCCTCGGCCTTGTCCCAAATGTCAATTGATCCGAGGAATTTCTCCGGCCTCGTGGAAAGCTCGATTTTGTCGTCCGTAAAGCCGAAAACCGCGTACATGTCCGTGACAAAGTCGATCACTTCGCCGATCTGCGGCCCGATCTGTTCCGGCGTGCAGAAAATGTGGGCGTCATCCTGGGTAAACTGGCGCACACGGAACAGCCCGTGCAATACGCCGGCTTTTTCGTGGCGATGCACCAGACCGAATTCAAAATTCTTAATCGGCAGCTCGCGGTAGGAGTGCGCCGTGGTTTTGTAAATAAGCAGGCCGCCCGGGCAATTCATGGGTTTTATGGCGTGGGTGGCTTCGTCGATCTGGGTAAAGTACATGTTATCGCGGTATTTGTCCCAGTGCCCGCTGCGCCGCCAGAGCTCCTCGTTTAATATGATGGGCGTCTTGACTTCCTGGTATCCTGCTTGTAAATGCTTTTGCCGGGAAAAATCGGCGATGGCATTGTAGAGCGCCATGCCTTTGGGGTGCCAGAACGGAAAGCCCGCGCCCTCCTGATGGAAGGAAAAAAGATCGAGCTCCTTACCGATGCGGCGATGGTCGCGCTTGGCCGCTTCTTCCTGCACGCGCAAGTATTCGTCGAGCAGGGTCTGTTTGGGAAAGGCGATGCCGTAAATGCGCTGGAGCATTTTGTTTTTTTCGCTGCCGCGCCAGTAGGCGCCGGCGACGTTCAGCAGTTTTATAGCGCGCACGGCCTCGGTGGAACTCAGGTGCGGCCCGCGGCACAGGTCCTGCCAATCGCCTTGCTTATAGAGCGTGGGCTCGCCTTCTATGCCCGCCAATAACTCTTGTTTGTAAATTTCTCCCCGGGATTCGAAATAAGCCTGCGCCTGCGCGCGCGTGGCGTTGAGGCGTTCCAGGGGAAGTTTGCGAGCGGCAATTTCGCGGCAGCGCGCTTCGATGGCCGTTAAATCTTCCGGCAGAAACGGTTTATCCACATCGAAATCGTAGTAAAAACCGTTTTCGATGGCCGGACCGATGGCAAGCTTGGCACTCGGATAGAGCTCCTGCACCGCCTGGGCCAAAATATGGCTGGCAGTGTGCCAGAAAACGGCTTTGCCGTCGGGTTTGTCGAAGGTGAGGATTTCGAGCTTATCGTTTTCGTGCAGGAGCACGGACAAATCGCACAGTTCGCCGTTAACACGGCAGGCCACCGCAGCGGAGGCCAGACGCGGGCCAATGGCGGCCGCGCAATCCAGCGCCGTGGCGTTTTGGGCGCACTCTTTAGAAGAACCGTCGGGCAGAATAATAAGCATAGGCCCCTGCTCTTTTTAGGTTGTCCGTAAACGCGGTTTCCATCTGTCGGGATACGCTTGCGCGCTGTCCGTGGGCGGCTGCCTTTTAGAAAGGAAGCACAACCGACAGGGAGGAGGCAGGTTGCGTACGGATTTGTATTATGGTGGGCGATGTTGGAGTCGAACCAACGACCTCTACCATGTCAAGGTAGCACGCTAACCAACTGAGCTAAACGCCCATCGCTCTACCAATTAACATTCCTATTCGTATTTGCAAAAATCGTTTAAAAATAGAACCTGCCGGCCGGCAATGTCAATATAACCTT
>JAQUMP010000468.1 GCA_028718065.1 Chitinivibrionales bacterium
CGCAACTTGCGTAATAATAAAACCCGACGCTGCCGCATCGGGCCACGCGAAGGCGATACAATCTTATCTGTCAAACACGCCGCCCGACACCAAAATTACAAACAGGAGATTTTGATTCTTTCGATAGATCTTGTGCCATCGAGAAAGAACGATTTGACCTGTTCCAATTCGAAAACCCGTTTATCTTTATAATCGCCTTCGGTCCGATTAGCAGAAGCACGTTAAAGTATTTTGCCAAATTCATTTTCTAAAACCCCCTTGTTCACAATTTCCTTGTGAAACAGGGATATAAGGCCGGCATCTTTTGCGGAACTTAAACCGTGTTTAAGGAGTAATGCGCCCGCGGCATAAAAAACCGCATAATAAATACGGTTTACGGCGCCCGGCAATTTCCTTGCGTTCAGCAGCAATTCTGCTTCGTCAAGTGTTTCTCCGGACCTTTGCAAACGATACTTCACCAGTTCGGCCCGCTCCTCATCGGAAATCATACGAGAACCCCTTGTTCTTTAATATTTTCGATAAGCAGGAGCGACTCAATGGCGCGGGTATCGTATTCCAACCTGGAAAATACGATTACATTTAGCAGCCTGCCGGTGTTACTTTCCGCTTCGTAAGCCAAATCGTAAACCGTTTGCTTGATATGCCAGTCCGTAGCACAGTTCAATATGACCGCGATATCTATGTCCGACGACGGCGTGGCCCTGCCGGTGACGAACGAACCGAATAAAATTACCTGGGAAAGCTGGTCGCCGAACTCATTTTGAAGCAGCTTTTTAAAAGCCTGGATTAATTCTTGAATAGTTTTATCCATGACATTTCCCCGGAATAAAGTGCAAAATTACCGTCACATTAGAAAAATATTTCATATCCTGGCTATTTAAAAGACTTTAAAAAGGTTTAAGACTTTTCTGAAATCCTGTGCTGCCGCATCGGGCCACACAAAGGCAATTTAATCAGATATGTCGTTTAAACCACCCGCCGGGCGGGCTGCAATTCGCGTATCCCTCTCGGCGCGGCTCAAACGGCAGCCGCAGTAATCCTGGCGGTACAAGCCCAGTTCTTTACTCAGGCGAATGCTTTTTAAAAAACCGTCGTTCTTTTTAAAATTAAACGGCTCGTAAGTAACGCCGTAGCGTAGCGCGGCGGAGGTTCCCGCGGCATTGAGCATGGCGATGTTTTTGTGGGGACTAATGCTCATGACCGTGGTAAAACGGGCGCACCCGATTTGTTTGCAAAAGGCAGCGGTGCGCATGAGGCGCAGCTCAAAACATTTTTTACAGCGCTCACCGCCCTCGCCACTCTGTTCGAGTCCCGTAATGGCCGCCTCCCAGGACTGCGGCTCGTATTCATCGGCGCTAAAATCAACCACATATTTAAGCGCAACCAATCGCGCTTCGTCAAGACGCTTATGGTACTCATCGGACGGAGCGATATTGGGATTGCAGAAAAAGCAGTGCAGGGAATATTCGGCGCCGAGTTGGGCGACCACCGCGGCCTCGTCCGGCGCGCAACACACGTGCAACACTAATTTTGTTTTATCCGGGCTCATGCGCAATGGCTTTTTTTTTGCCGATCTGGGGCGATAAAAAGGCGGAGAGCCGGCCCTGAAGTTGCCAGGCGTTGCCGATTTTCATGCCGAACGCCGCGGTAATTACCACAAGGTAACCCATGCCAAGCCAGAGCAGACCCTTGAGCGCAAAAACAAGGTACAGCAGGGCCGCGGCAAGCGGCAGTATGCCAAGCAGGGCCGTCCGGAAATAACGCTGCAAGTAAACCTTAAAAATATAGCGCCTAAAAAGAGATCCCTTCTGCCCGTAAAACCTTAGCATGCGCAGGCCCTCCTGCGCGGCGCGGTTTTTAAGCCGGGAATGACGGCCGTAATATTCCATGACATCCTCGTTCCATCCGGCGCGCTCGATGTAGCGCATAAGGTACGGCACCAGATAGGAGAGATGCCCTTCGTCAAGCAATATATCCACCATGGGCGGAATGAGCTCGCGCTCGCCCGGCATGTTCTTGTAGGCCTTGTGCAGAAAATTAAAGGCGGTCCGATTGTTGCCGGCTTCGCGGTAGTAATCGGCCAAAAACCAATAATCCTCGGTGCAGTAGGGGAATTCTTCCTGGGCGACTTCCCGCACCACCTGTTCCATTTTCTCAAAATTCCCGGCCGCGCGCAGATGATGGTAATAGTCGCGCTTGATTTCGGGGTTTTTAGGGTCCAAGGATAGCGCCTCGGTAAAGGCGGCGTCGGCCTCGCTGAATTTTTCCTGTTCGGAAAAAATAATGCCGCGCACGCGATATGCTTCGGCGGCGAGCGGGGAAACGCCAAGCGCTTTTTCGATATAGTCAAGCGCCTCCTTGGGACGTTCGGTATTCAGGCACAAATAGGCCATATCGATATACCCGACCGGCGAATTGGGATAGCGCCCGATCATATAGCGCACCGTATTCGCGGCCTCTTCGAACTCGTCGATTTGCGAAAGGGAGAACGCCAGGCGCGAAAGCGCGCGCACGTTGTCCGGGGAAATCTTAAGATAATCGCGGTAGAGCTCAACGCTTTTTTCAGGCACGCCGCGGCCGACGTAGTGGTCCGCCAGAAAATCGCGCACCGATTCGAAAAAAGGGTCGATTTGCAGCGCGGTAACCAAGCATTGTTCGGAATAATCGTATTCGCCCAGGCGCTCAAAGGCCAGGGCCGCGTTGCGCAGGGTCTCGGCTTGCGTGATTTCGCGTTGACGGGCGCGATTAAAGTAGGACACGGCTTTGGCAAGATCGTTGGTTTCGGTATAATACCAGATCAGTCCCGAAAGTACCAGTTCGTTGTCCCCGTAATATTTTTCCGCCTGAAAAAGATAGTGCGCGCCCTTGGTAAGCTGGTTCAATTGCACGTAGGTGTAAAACAAGCCCAGCAGGCAATCGACATTGGTTTTGTCAAGCTGCAGCGCCTTTAGCAGGTAGGGCAGCGCCTTCTGCGGCTGGTCGCGTTCGCTCCAGGCGCGCGAAAAAAGATACAACAGCTCGCCTTCGTCCGGGTAAAGCTCCAGGGCGCGCTCCAATTGCTCTTCGGCCTCTTCATAGAGCCCCAGATCGAGGAGTTCCTCGATATTCTCGATGGCGTCGCTTTGGTCGTTCCAGTCATGCATACGCCAAAAATACATTCTCTAAGCCGCCGATTTTGCAAAAAGTATATTTTAATCCCCCTCAAAAGGAACTTTGCATGAGCAAGCTTGTAATACCGATTGTTAATCTGGCGACGCCGGCAGGAACGCGCGCGATCGCAGCGATCATGAAAAACCGCAGCGGGCACCGCAGTTCGGCCCTGGCTACGGTAAAAAGAATCCTCGATGATGTGCAAAAGTCAGGTGACAAGGCGCTCTTTGCATACACCAAAAAATTCGACGGCGTTGCGCTTTCGCCCCGGTCGCTCAAAATTGACAAAGAGGAGCTTTCGCGGCAGGCCGATAAAACGCCCCCGGCTTTGCAAAAGGCGATCCGCGGCGCGGCGCGGCGCATCCGCGCCTACCATGTATTGCAGAAAACGGCCGGCTTTTCGCTTAAAACCCCCGAAGGGCGTCTTTCCCAGGTCGTTG
>JAQUMP010000469.1 GCA_028718065.1 Chitinivibrionales bacterium
GCGTGCCGTTGGTGGAAATTACCGCCCGCAGGCCGGCCGCTTTGGCGTGGCGCACAAGCTGATACAGGTCGGGCCGCATGAGCGGTTCACCGCCGGAGAATAGCAATACCGGCGCCTTGAATTCACCGAGTCCGTCGATGAATTTTTCCGCTTCCGCCGTGTTCATTTCGCCGGAGTAGTCTTCGTTACGCGAATGCGAATAGCAGTGCACGCAGCGCAGGTTGCAGCGCCGCCCTACGTTCCACACCACGACCGGTTTCTTGTCCTGGGAGAACTGGAGCAGGTGCGATGGCAATTTGCCGGAATTGCGCTCGTAGCGCAGGGCATCGGAAGGTTCGACCGTACCGCAGTATAATTTTGAAATTCCTATCATTTTTTAAAATACTCCTCTATGGCAGTGACTAAGCCCGGAATCGTATGCTCACTCGCCTCTATAAGCGGTTCGATCCCATAATGCCTGATGGTGGTGGTGGTGATCGGACCGATGCTCACGGCTTTAAGCGCAGGCGCGGTCCGGGAAAATTCTTCGGTAGTAAAAAGCGCGACAAAATTATCGAAGGTCGATGAACTGGAAAAAGTGATAAGGTCGTAATTGTTGTTTATTATTGCGTCCTTAATTGACGGGTCAAGAAACGTCGGACGCACGGTTCTGTAAGCGGCCGCGACCGTAACATGCGCGCCCCACCTTTGCAGCGTTTCCGGCAAAATATCGCGCGCTTTTTCGGCGCGGGGCAGCAGCACCGTTTTGCCGGTCCAGGGGCCGGCCGCTTCCAGCGATTTTAACAGCCCTTCCGCCACGGCCTCTTCGGCCGTAACGTTGACCTTAAGCCGATACGCGTTTATGGCCGCGCTTGTACCGGGACCGATGCTTGCTATGCGCGCATTTCCCAGGGCGCGGATATCGCCCCAGGTTGCAAGGAGCGCCGTAAAAAATGCCTCGACGCCGTTGGGGCTGGTAAAAACAATCCAATTGTATTTGTCAATATTGGCGATCGGGGCGGCCATGGCGCTCGCGGAAGCGGCGGTGTCGATTTCTATCGTGGGCAATTCCTGCACAACAGCGCCGAGGTCCCTAAGCCGCTCCGAAAGCGCGGAGGCCTGGGCGCGCGAACGGGTGTTTATAATCCGTTTGCCGAAAAGCGGCCGCCTTTCAAACCATTGCAGTTGGTCGCGCAAGCTTACAACCAACCCCACAATCGTAATGGCCGGGGGCTTGATTCCTTTCAGGGCAACCATCTCCACGATAGTGTCGAGTGTGCCGGTTACGGTCTGCTGCGTTGATTTTGTCCCCCAGCGTATAACCGCCACCGGCGTTTCGGGCGCGCGTCCATGTTTCATGAGTTCGGCGGTAATGCCGGGCAGGTTGCCCACGCCCATATAAAAAACAAGCGTATCGACCCCTTTGGCAAGATGTTCCCAACGGATATTCGTCTGCGCTTTGGTGGGGTCTTCGTTGCCGGTAATAAAGGCCACGGAAGAGGCGAAACCGCGGTGGGTCACCGGAATGCCGGCGTAGGCCGGGGCGGCAATACCGGCGGTTACGCCCGGCACCACCTCATAGAGAACGCCCGCGTCTTTAAGCACCTCGCACTCCTCGCCGCCGCGCCCGAACACAAACGGATCGCCGCCCTTAAGGCGCACGACGATTTTGCGCTCCCGCGCTTTCTTTACAATAAGTGCATTTATATCGTCCTGCTCCATGGTGTGCTGCGAAGCCGATTTGCCGACGTATATTTTTTCGGCAGTCCCTGGAGCATGCTCCAGCAGGGCAGGATCGGAAAGATAATCATAGATCACGACTTCGGCTTTCTCTAAGCACTGCACGCCCTTGAGCGTTATAAGGCCGCTGTCGCCGGGGCCGGCCCCCACCAGAAATACCTTTCCCCGTTTTCGCGTGTTCATTATTCTATCCTGATTTCGTGTTCTTTACATAAGGCGATCATTTTTTTTGCTAAAACGTTTCCAACCGTTTGGCTTTGATCCATGCCGACCGTTAAGCTTTCGCGCACCAAACGCCCGCTCTGCGGATCGCCGATCGCAGCGGTGATGGTCAACGGACCCTGATTTACTTTCGCGTAAACCGCGATCGGTGTCTGGCAGCCGCCGCCGATGACCCTTAAAAAATCCCGCTCCGCGCAGACCTCACGCCTGGTCGTAGAATCGTCAACACGGGCGGCGATCTGTTTTGTTTTTGCCGCCGATTCTTTACATTCGATAGCAAGGCAGCCCTGACCAGCCGCCGGCAGGCAGAGTTCCAGGGGCATTATGGAATTTTCCGGGAAAGTCAACCCCAGGCGCGTCATGCCTGCCGCGGCCGCAATAATCGCGTCGTATTGGCCTTCGTGCAATTTACGCAGGCGCGTATCGACGTTGCCGCGCAAATCCTTAAAGACAAGATCGGGGCGGACGGCTTTAAGTTGCACCATGCGGCGCGGGCTGCTGGTGCCGATAACGGCTGCCTGGGGCAGATCATTAAAGCGAGCCCCGTTTTTGGAAAGAAGCAGATCGTAAGGAGTTATGCGAAGCGGGAATGCCGCCAGCGTTAATTCTTCTACCTGTTCCACCGGAATATCTTTAAGGCTGTGCACGGCCAGGTCCGCCTCATTGTTCAGGAGCGCCTTTTGCAGCTCCTTGACAAATACGCCCATTCCCCGGAATTGCGAAAGCGGCTGGTCCGTTACGCGATCACCGGTGGTGGTAAGCGTTACTATCTCAAACGCGCACGCCGGGTTGCGCTCCTTGAGTGTTTCCACCAATTGTTTCGTTTGGGTAAGCGCCAGCGCGCTGCCGCGCGTAACCACCCGTATCGTAGCTGCCATTATTTATCCTGACCCGAAAAACGTTGCAATAGTGCTTCCACATAGGCCCGAAGCTGCTCCGGTTTGCCGGTATACGGTCCTATTTCCAAGGCGTAAATCGTCTGCCAGAAGTTTTCCTTTTTGTCCGCCGGAAGCCGCTTTATGGCCGGGCGCAAGGCCTGCAGCTTTGCAATCATGACCGCATATTCGTCCGGTATAAGCGTTTCTAACTCCCCGCGGATTTTTGCCGCCAGTTTGGGAGCAGCGCCTCCCGTGCTTACCGCCACGACAAGCGGGCCCTTGGCTAAAACCGAAGGCACGATAAAGGTGCAATGCTCAGGATCGTCAACTATGTTTACCGGTATTCCCGCCTTTTTTGCATCCAGAAAAATCCGTTCATTTACCCCGGTATCGTCGGTCGCGCCGATTACAAGGTTTTTGCCCTGCAAAAAGCGCTCGTCGTAACGCTCCGCAAACCACTCGATCCGGCCCTGTTTTGCCATATCGTCAAGGCGATCGGTAACATCCGGGCTCACCACCGTAACCGCCGCGCCGGATTCCAGCAACGTCTCTATTTTGCGCTGCGCGACGGTGCCGCCGCCCACGACAAGGCATGCAAGGAACTTTGCATTAAGGAATATAGGGTAGTAAGGACTATTCATGCTGCGTTACCTTTAGGTCAAAAATAGCGGCGATGGACTTGGTATAGGCGCCGCTGTCGCGCTCGGCGGCCACCTCTTTAAGCGCCTTGGAAGGGTTGCTTAAGAACCTCTTTGTTAAGGA
>JAQUMP010000470.1 GCA_028718065.1 Chitinivibrionales bacterium
ATACTACGCCCCCTTCGTCCTGAATGACACGGTCGATCATGTCCTGGGTCTTTTTGCGCGCGCCGCTTTCCTGCGGTAAAAAAACCATGCCTGCGCCATAGGCGCCTTCGTCCGGCAGCGAAAATTTAAGGCGGGCGGCTTCTTTGCAAAGAAAAGCGTGCGGCATCTGGATCATGATCCCGGCGCCGTCGCCTGTTTTAAGATCACCGCCGATTGCGCCGCGATGCTCGAGGTTTTTTAAAATAGTAATGCCGTCTTCCACGATCGCGTGCGAGCGCTTACCGGCGATGTCGGCGACAAAACCAACGCCGCAACTGTCGTGTTCGTAAAACGGATCATACAGACCATACGGTTTTAACATGAATCCTCCACGCATAATTAACGTGCAAGACAAATTAATATTAAAAAAAATAAATCATTTCCGGGATTGTTTTGTTGGAATACTCATGCAACGCCAAAATTTAAAATTATACAAAAACGTATCGGAATTGCAGTAAGAATACAAAAATGTATAATAAACCCGCTGCATAGGTTCGCTGCCTCGCGCTTACGATTAATGGCACGGCAATTGCATTAAATTATTACCGCGAAAATACATAATTTCTCTTTTGTCAAATTTTATCCCCGGAGTTCACCTATGAACGAGGCGATGCAGCGCTTTACCAAAAGCGCCGATGTGCTGTTTTTAATGTTGGGCGCCGTCATGATTTTTTCGATGCATGCGGGTTTCGCGTTTCTGGAAGTAGGCACGGTCCGCAAAAAAAACCAGGTCAACGCGCTCGTTAAAATCATCGCGGATTGGGGAATGTCGACCGTGGTTTACTTTCTTATCGGTTTTCCCATCGCCTATGGCATTCATTTTTGGATGAACGCCGGATCGCTCATGGACCTTATTAACGGCCGACTTGCCGTGGGCGGACGGGGTTTTGATTTGGTGCGCTGCTTCTTTCTGCTCTCATTTGCCGCCTGCGTTCCGGCGATAATATCGGGCGGCGTAGCGGAACGCATGAAATTCTGGCCGCAATTTTTTGCCGGCGCCATCGGCGCGGGATTAATTTATCCGCTCTTTGAATCTATTTCCTGGGGCCGCCATGCCTTTGCGCAATGCTGGCTCATGCAGACCTTCGGCGCCACGTTTCACGATTATGCCGGCAGCGTGGTCGTGCATTCCATGGGTGGCTGGCTCGCTCTCCCGGCAATTATTTTACTGGGGCAGCGCATCGGCCGTTTTCGCGACGGCAAAAGTCAGGCGATTCCCATTTCCAATTTGCCGTTCCTTGCCCTGGGCAGTTGGGTGCTGGCGATCGGCTGGTTCGGGTTTAATGTAATGAGCGCGCAAAAGTTGGAGGCCATTAGCGGCCTTGTCGCCGTAAACTCTCTTTTTGCCATGGTCGGCGGCATCCTGGCGGGCCTGGTTTTCAGCAAGCGCGATCCGGGATTTATCCATAACGGTGCGTTGGCCGGGCTGATTGCAATCTGCGCCGGCAGCGACGTGGTCCACCCGTACGGGGCTTTTATCATCGGTGCAATTGCCTCGGTGCTGTTCATTACGCTTTACAATATAGAAGCCAACGTATTCAAGATCGACGACGTGCTGGGTGTGGTCCCGTTGCACGGCGTCTGCGGCACCTGGGGCGGCGTCGCCGCGGGCATCTTCGGCAAAACCATTCTGGGCGGCCTGGGCGGCGTTTCCTTGCGCGCCCAGATTTTCGGCAGTTGCGCCGCGCTGGTGTATGCCGTGGCGGCAGGCACTATTTTATATGCGGTGCTCAAGAACACCGTTGGTTTGCGGCTCAGCGAAAAAGACGAACTGGTGGGCGCCGACATCGCCATTCATAATATCAGCGCTTATCCCGAAGATATGATGACGCCTTAAAAGATTCCCGATATTAACGAAAGGACGCTACCATGAAATATATCATCGCCATCATCCAGCCTTCGCGCCTTGAGGCCGTTAAAGAGGCCCTCAGCAGGATCGAATTGTTCCGCATGACCATCAGCGACGCCCAGGGCGTGGGGCGGCAGCGCGGCCATACCGAGGTGTATCGCGGCAACGAATACCAGATCAGCTTTGTCCGTAAAGTCAAGATCGAAATCGCCGTCGACGATAAATTCCTTGAGTCCACCATCGCGGCCATCAGCGACGCCGCGCGCACCGGCGCCGAAGGCAAAATCGGCGACGGAAAAATATTCGTATTGCCCTGTGAAGACGCCGTTCGCATTCGTACCCGCGAACGGGGCGTCGATGCCCTGTGACCCCACCCGCCAATTTATCGGCCCTGCGCACGCTCTGTTTTAAAGAAGAAGGCGCCACCGGCTTTACGCAGGCCGAACGTTTCAGCGGGTACATCGACGCCGTCCTGCTGGCGATTTACGCCGACGCCATCGATACCGGCGGGCCCGATCCCGATATTTGCTTAGTTGCGCTGGGAGGGTATGGGCGAAAAGAGCTTTGTCCGTTCTCGGACGTCGATATAATTCTTTTACATACGGGAAAATCCTCCGAGCAAAAAATCGCTCATGCCGTACGCAACTTCTGGGATGCCGGCCTTATTCTGGGATGCGTGGTGCGCACCCTGCGTGAAGTGCGCTCGATCCTGGGGTCCGACCTTGCCACCGATACCGCCCTTTTGCAGACCCGCTATTTAGCGGGAAACAAACAACTTTTTGAGACCTGCGTGCATCAAATATTAAAACCCTACTTTCAGCGCCATCGCAAGGGGATTTCCGCGCTCTTAAAATCGCAATTACGCAACGCCGTTTTTTCGGCGAAACAAGCGCTCTTTTGCATTGAGCCGGACCTTAAAAACGGGCTCTGCACGTTACGCGATTGTCAACGAATGCTCTGGATCGAAACCGTCCGTCACGGCGTCGGATCGTTCCAGGACTTTTATACCTCCGCCTATTTTTCCGGCAGCGATGCTTCGGCTTTTACGGCCGCCTATGATTTTCTTTTAAAAGTCCGTATTCAAATTCATATGCTCTGCGAGCGGCGCATCGATGTTCTGGAAACCGCCCTGCAGGACCCGGTGGCCCGGGAACTTGGGTTCGGTCCCAATGCCGCCGGTAAACTCATGGAAAAGCTCTTTACTGCCATCCGAACGGTCCGCACCAGCATTATGCTGTTCTTTGAGCAAACGGGCGGAGGCCGGTCCATAATTCCGGTCATCAGAAAATCCTTTGGCGCCACCAGAGTTTCGCCGGATGATTACATGCTCGACGGGATTCTTTATCATCACGAAAAAGCGCCCCTGCCTTCGGACGCGGAGGCGGCGGCTTGGATCCTGCAGCGGTTCAGAAACGCCCAGATGTTCCAGGCCACGCTCAGCGTTGCCCTGAGTAATTCAATCCACGGTTTGCTTTCACGGTTATCGCCCCCGGATTTTCACACACCCGCGGTCGACCGTTTGTTTTCGGAAATTATTTCGCACGATACGGACGTGGGCCGGATCATAAGCGCCATGCACGACTGCGGCGTGCTCGCCGCCCTGA
Organism: Chitinivibrionales bacterium; assembly: GCA_028718065.1. Lineage (GTDB taxonomy): Bacteria > Fibrobacterota > Chitinivibrionia > Chitinivibrionales > FEN-1185 > JAQUMP01. The sequence goes on from JAQUMP010000470.1 coordinate 3,493, forward strand.
TCCCCGCCTTCGGTCCTCTCACTTGTAAAGTTGAATACGATTCGGCGCACGAATATACGGTCGATCAGCATATCCTGCTCACCCTCTC